>DAISWV010000094.1:0-6158 GCA_036826195.1 Peptococcaceae bacterium
TGTAGAACTGATGGGCGAAGATTATCCGGAACTGGCAGAAAAACTGAGCTTTATCGAAAAAGTAATCAAAACAGAAGAAGAACGCTTCCAGATGACATTAAGCGATGGTATTCGTATCGTAAACGATAACATTGCCCGCTTAAAAGCAGAAGGCAAAACCGAAATCGACGGTGCAACCGCGTTCATCTTCTACGATACCTACGGCTTCCCGATTGACCTGACACAGGATATGGCGGAAGAATCCGGCATGACAGTCGATGAAAAAGGCTTCGAAGAAGCTATGAAAGCACAGAGAGAACTCTCCAAAAAATCCAAAAAAGATATCACCGCATGGGATTTAGCGTTTACCGTAAAAGAACAGCTGGGTGATTTAGATAAAACCGAGTTTATCGGTTATGAACAGCTGAGCACCGAAACCGTTTTAGCCGGTATGATTGCCGACGGTCAGAAAATTGAAGAAGCAGAAGAAGGCCAGGAAGTATATGTTGTGCTGCCTGTAACTCCATTCTATGCAATGAGCGGCGGCCAGGCCGGCGACCACGGTGTAATCAGCGGTGCTACCGGTAAAATTGTGGTAGATAACACTGAAAAAATGCCAGACGGCAAATACGTACATCACGGCGTTGTAAGCGGTACTGTAGTAGCAGGCGAAACCGTAACTGCTCAGGTAGACGAAGCGGTTCGTCAGGCAACCGCCCGCAACCACACTGCAACCCACTTACTGCACAAAGCGCTGCAGGAAGTACTGGGCGACCATGTACACCAGGCGGGTTCCTCTGTAGATGCACAGCGTCTGCGCTTTGACTTCTCTCATATGAGCGCGGTTACAGCGGAAGAACTGGCAAAAGTAGAGGCAAAAGTAAACGAAGTAATCCTGCAGGCAATTCCGGTAAATATTTTTGAAACCGGCATTGAAGAAGCGAAAAAACTGGGCTTCACCGCATTATTCGGCGAAAAATACGGCGATGTAGTACGCTGTGTACAGGCTGGCGACTACAGCATGGAGCTGTGCGGCGGTACTCATGTGGCGAACATCAGCCAGATTGGCTTATTTAAAATTGTAAGTGAAGGCGCTGTAGCAGCAGGGGTTCGCCGTGTAGAAGCGGTAACCGGTATGGGCGCTTATCAGTATGCACTGCAGAAAGAACAGCTGCTGGCAGAACTGGGCAGAACTTTAAAAACACCGGAAAAAGATTTAATCAGCCGTGTGGAACAGCTGGGTGCTCAGAACAAAGAACTGGAAAAAGAAATTGCACAGCTGCACGCAGCGGCATCCAAAAACCAGGTAGACGGGCTGTTAAACAACGTAAAAGAAGTAAACGGTGTAAAACTGCTGGCATGCGAAGTAGAAGCAGCCGATATGAACAGCCTGCGTGACATGAGCGATATGTTCCGCGATAAACTGGGAAGCGGCGTTGTGGTACTGGGTGCAAAAAGTGAAAGCGGTGTGAACCTGATCGTGGCAGCAACCAAAGATCTGACCAAACAGGGCATCCATGCAGGCAACATCATCAAAGAAATTGCAAAAGTGACCGGTGGCGGCGGCGGCGGTCGTCCAGACATGGCACAGGCCGGCGGCAAGGATTACACAAAACTGGCAGAAGCTCTGGCAATGGCCGAAACTCTGGTGGCAGGTCAGCTGAAATAAGCCGGATACCAAAGTTTTGTATATATTAAATAAAGGAGTGACAGGGTATGGATTTAGACAGCACTATGTTTTTTAGAGCGGAAAACAGCACCGACAATGCAACAAAGGAAATTTTAAATACTGTGTATGAGGCGCTGCAGGAAAAGGGCTACGACCCGATTAACCAGCTTGCCGGATATATTCTTTCCGGTGATCCAGCCTACATTACAAGTCACAACAATGCTCGCGGCCTGATTCGTAAACTGGAACGGGACGAGCTGGTGGAAGAGCTGGTTCGCAGCTATCTGAACAAATAACAGGAGATACCTATTATGAGAATTATGGCACTGGATGTGGGCTCGAAACGCATTGGCGTTGCCCTCAGTGATCCGTTAAAAATTACTGCCCAGGGGCTTGAGACCTTTCAGCGTAAAACACTGGAGGAAGATGTAAAAGGCTTGTGGAAACTAATCGATGAACACGAGGTAAGCCAGCTGGTGGTGGGGCTTCCCAAAAATATGGATGGCTCCGAAGGTTTTAAAGTGGACGAGGTGCGGCAGTTTATTGCCGATTTAACCGCGGAACGCCAGATTGAAACCATCTGGGTGGATGAACGCCTTACCACTGTCAGTGCGGAACGTGCACTGTTAGAGGCTGACGTTTCCCGTGCAAAACGGAAAAAAGTTATTGATAAAATGGCAGCTGTGATTATATTGCAAAGCTATCTGGATAGACTTTGAGATATACAAAACGCGAAAGCGAAATAAAATCGTCTGAACGATGTTCAGAACAAAAACGAAAGAGGTGCTTACTATGGCAAATGAAAAACTGATGGAAGAAGAAATGGATAACGTACTGATTCTGGTAGACGAAGAAGATCAGGAACATCCTTTTGAAGTAATTGATATGGTAGAAGTAGACGGCAGCCAGTATGCAGTGCTGGCTCCACTGGAAGAAGGCTCCGAAGAAGACGAAGCAATCATCCTGAAAATCGTTACCGATGAAAACGGCGATGAAATGCTGATTGACATCGAAGACGATGAAGAATGGGAAAAAGTTGTAGACATCTGGAACGATTCCCAGGAATAATTTTTAAGCGGTAAACACAGACTACCGGCGAGGTGATTCTATGCACTGGGCCGGTAGTCTTTTTTTGCTGTTTTGTTTATTGTTTGCTATGATGTGGGTGCTCCTTTGGTGTGTGCCGCTTACGATTTCGTTTAATGTGCGATACCAGCGGAACTGGCACGGTGAGGTGCTTGTATCCTGGCTATGGATGCAGCGCAGAATCCCTCTTGCAGCCGAAAGGGTGCAAACGAAGAACGGTGAAAAAAAGCAAACCGGGCCGTGGCTGACGGATGGTCTGCATCGCTGGATGCCGGATACCTCCTTTCAGATCGAGTGGAAGCCTATGGTTTCGTTTGCGGCCGAAGCTATGCGTATCATCACGCGCCGGTGCCGGCTGAATCATCTGGAGCTAAGGTGTATTGCAGGATTTTCGCGGCCGGATATCACCGCTTACAGCTATGGGCTGTTCTGGGGGCTTTGGTCGTTATTGCCGGAAACCTGGCATGCAAAAAGCCGTATATGCGTAGAGCCGGATTTTCAGAATGCGCGCCTGGAATTTGAAACAACGGGCATAATTGATTCGTCCGCGGGGCAGGCTATTGGTATTATCATTTCGCTGGCGGCACTCTGGCTGCGTGGTGTAAAGGCACAGAAGGCCGCAGTGAACATCCAGAACCGAGAGGAGCAGATTGCATATGAAAGCTGACTGTGTGGGCGGTTTAATGGAAACCGCAATGGAAAATATTAAATCGATGGTAGAAGTGAACACCATTGTGGGAGATGCCGTAGAAACCCCAAACGGCACCGTAATTATCCCCGTATCGAAAATGTGCTGCGGCTTTGCATCGGGCGGCACCCATGTGGCATGGAAGCAGGATAAGGATGACACTGCACAAAGCCAGCCGCCTTTTGGCGGCGGAGCCGGAGCCGGTGTTTCGGTACAGCCTGTGGGCTTTTTGCTGGTAGGTGCTGACGATATCCGCTTTCAGGTGGTGGACCATAGCGCCTTACTTGATCGCCTGATTGACGAAGTGCCCCAGATGGTGGAAAAAATGAGAGATACAAAACAAAAAGCTGATGCTGCTGACCTGGCGCAGCAGCTGGAAAGAGCCATTCAGCAAAGCAGCGGATATCCTGCCGGGGAATAACAAAACGATATATAAAACGAAGGGAACGATACGGACACCTCTGCATTTTGCAGGGGTGTTTTTTCGTAAATCTGTGATAGGGAAGCTGAGAGCGATGCAATTATTCTGTATACACAAAAATATTACTTGCTTTTTTTCGGCAAAAGGAGTATAAATAAACTTGTAGAATGGTAGAACAGCAGGGTTTGCTGTCGCAAAAATTGTGGTATAATTTTGTAGGATGGTTGTATGGTAGTGTGAAATGGCTGATTCGCACACCGTTTGTTTGGTGTGCTTTTTTTGTACCATTTCCCTGCCGGCAAAACCAGGGCAGGAGGAATTGACTTATGATTATTGTTGTAAACAACGGGAATGACAAAGCGAAATTACAGGGTGTTGTAGAATACCTGGAAGCACAGGGGCTGCGGCTTCACATCTCGGAGGGTACGGAGCGTACCATCATCGGGCTGGTAGGTGCTACTCAGGAACAGAAAAATAATCTGAACGCGGAATCGCTGGATGGTGTGGAAAAGGTAATGCCGGTTGTAACACCATACAAGCTGGCAAGCCGTGAGTTCCATCCGGAGGATACGGTAATTCGCATTGGCGATTTAACCATCGGCGGCAATGAACTGCAGGTAATGGCAGGGCCGTGTGCGGTGGAAAGCCGTGAACAGATGCTGGAAGTGGCGGAGCTGGTAAAAGCCTCCGGTGCAAAAATTCTGCGCGGCGGTGCATTTAAGCCAAGAACCTCTCCATACTCCTTTGCAGGGCTGGAGGAAAAAGGTCTGCAGTTTATGGCGGAAGCAAGGGAAAAAACAGGGCTCAAAATTGTAAGTGAGGTTATGGACCCCCGCAGTGTGCCGTTAGTGGCGGAATACTGTGATATCGTACAGATTGGCGCCCGCAATATGCAGAACTTCAATCTGCTGCGTGAGGTTGGCAAAATTGATAAACCGGTACTCTTAAAACGAGGGCTTTCGGCAACTATTGAAGAATGGATTATGGCGGCAGAATATGTGCTGGCCGGCGGCAATGAACAGGTTATTTTCTGTGAACGCGGCATCCGCACCTTTGAAACATTCACCCGCAATACACTGGATATTTCGGCAGTGCCGATTATCAAATCGCTGACCCATCTGCCGATTATTGTAGACCCAAGCCATGGTACAGGCAAATGGCGGCTGGTGCAGCCGATGGCACGGGCGGCGGTGGCTGCTGGAGCCGATGGCCTGATGATTGAAGTGCATCCGGATCCGCTGCATGCTATGAGCGACGGGCCGCAGTCTCTGAAACCGCATAAATTTGATATTGTGATGAAAGAGCTGCAGCAGATGGCAAAGGTTATGGGCAAAACGTTATAAGGAAATGTGGAAACATACAAGTGCTGCTGCATCGGTTAAAACCGCTGCGGCAGCCTTTTTTATATCGGGTGAGTCTGCCGAAGGACATGCGTATGGTTTAATATTGTATACAATAACGCTTTCGGGAGGAAACCACTTTTCAAAAAAACAGAGTGTATGTTATATTAACAGATAACACTTTATATCTGTTATTTGGTAGTTCAATTGATAAAACAGAAAATTTCGGGAGGGAAACCACTATGAAACAGCGCATAGAACCAAGCTGCGGGCTTCAGGGAACACTTGTAATCCCCGGCGATAAATCCATTTCTCACCGTTCGATTATGTTCGGGTCTCTGGCGGAAGGCGATACGGAGATTACCGGTTTTTTATATGGCGATGACTGTCTGAGCACTGTGGGGGCATTCCGCAGTATGGGCATTGCGATTGATGTGACCGATGAAAAAATCGTTGTACACGGCAAGGGGCTGCACGGTCTCTCTGAGCCGGATGACGTTATTGATGTAGGTAACTCGGGCACAACCATCCGGCTGATTTCCGGTATTCTGGCCGGGCAGAATTTTAACACGGTACTGACTGGGGATGCTTCTATTCGCAAACGCCCTATGGGCCGGGTTATGAAGCCGCTATCCATGATGGGGGCAAAAATCACCGGGCGCAAACAGAATACACTGGCACCGCTGGCGGTTGAAGGTACATCGCTTACTGCCATTCATTATGAGTCACCGGTGGCAAGCGCCCAGGTAAAATCGGCAGTCCTGTTGGCCGGGCTTTATGCCGACGGCTGGACATCGGTAACCGAGCCAAGCCTGTCGCGCAACCACACGGAATTAATGCTGAAATCCTTTGGTGCAGAAGTGGAGTGCGAGGGCACTACAGCCCGTGTAAAAGGCAATCCGCAATTAAAGGGGCAGGTTATCGAAGTGCCGGGCGATATTTCATCGGCAGCGTATCCGTTAGTGGCGGCAAGTA
>DAISWV010000095.1:0-6155 GCA_036826195.1 Peptococcaceae bacterium
CCATATAACGCGCCAGAGATAAAATCTGCACAGGGCTTCCCACCATTGTGTTCACTCGCTCGCGCTGTATCTGTTCCGCCATTTCTGCAAAAGGCTTATCGTTTCCGCAAAAAACAGGCACCGCTCCGATTTTTTCCAGCGCTTTGCCGATTAAGTAACTCATACCCCCCGGCCGGTTTCCAGGCATAAGAATCATGCAGCGGTCACCGGGTACATTCAGTTCCGATAACCCGCATGCAAAAAAATCTACCGTCAGCTGCTGATCATCTTCTGAAAAATACAGCCGTTTCTGCAGCCCGCTGGTTCCCGATGTCTGCATGGTTACAATCCGGCTGATTTCACTCTGAGACACACAAACCAGTTTTGGATGCCACTCTGCAAGCATCTGCGGCGTTAAAAAAGGCAATGTGCAGAGTTCATCCAGAGCAGAAAGGCTGTCTGGATAACTGGTATAATACGTGCTGTTTTGTTTGCACCAGGCAAGCAGTTCATTTAAGCGTTTCAGCTGTTCCTGTTCAATGACTGTACGGCTCAACTTTTCCGGTTCTATATGAAACTGTTCCGCTATATACCCATCCAGTTTTGACATGATTATTTCCCCCTGTGAATGGTTTCTCCACTAACACTGGTCAGATTATACGCACAGAATGGAACAATTTTTTTCTTTGGACTGAACTCGCACAAATAACAGGATTTTACCCGTTCTAAATCAAAGTTCCACGCATCCTGAAACAGCATACCCGAAACGGCCAGTGTATAGTTTTCAATCCGTTCCAGAAATACATCAAACAGTGACGGGGTTTTTGCCTGCACGGTTTCTTGCGATGTACAGCAGCAGGAACTGCCTGCCGCAACAGGTTCTGAAGTTCCACAGCAGCAGGAATTATCCTGCGAGGATAATATCGGTGCCACCGACCACCGTTTTGCTACAAAATCGCGGGACTGTTTTGATGAAGTGCAGCAGCATCCGGTGTTATCGCTTTTAATGGATTTAATCGTTCCATCCGGCATCTGCATAAAATTCCCGTGGAACGAACAGTAGGAATTTTCTGCACCGCCGCCCAGAAAATCCTCCGCCTTCATGATTCCATCGGTCTGTTCTTCCATATAACGCAGCATATCCGGAATGGTAATACGCTGTTCATTCTGCTCTAAATCACAGCGGCCGAAATAGCTCACCGGCTGAAAATGAACACCGCGCACCACCGGCATATTCTGCATGGCAAATTTTAAAATATCGCCCACCTGGGAATCATTTACACCGGGAGCTACCGTTGGCACCAGTGTTAAACCCACTTTTGCTCTAGCGCAGTTTTCAACCGCTTGCTGTTTAACTGCAAGCAGCGGTTTTCCGCGCAGCACTTTGTATGGTTCCTCCGTCAGGCCGTCATACTGCAAAAATACGTTGCTTAGGCCTGCATCCACAAGCTGTTTCAGATAATCATAATCCTCTGCAATACGCAAACCATTGGTATTCAGCTGAAAATACGTAAACCCTTTTTCTTTGCCCAGCCGGATAATCTCTGCCAGATCATCGCGCATGGTTGGCTCGCCGCCGGATAACTGAATATTAAACGGCCCTCCTGCTTTCATCAGTTCATCATACCAGCTGCCGATTTCCTCTAAAGAAGGATCCTCAGAAGCACCTCCTGCTGAAGCAAAACATACCGGACAGTGCAGATTGCAGCGCTGGGTTACTTCCAGAAGCACACAGCAGATCTGCTGCAGGTGATCTTCACACAGACCGCAATCATACGGGCATCCTTTATCTACATGGGTATGGCAGTAATGTTCTGCCGGATTCTGTTTCTGACGTTCCCATGCAAGGTAACTATCCTCGCTGCCACGCCACAAAAGCACACGGAAGTCACCATGTTCCGGGCAGTTTTTCTCCATATAGATTCCGTCATGCTCTGCCACGCGCTGTGCCGGAATCTGTTTCAAACAAACCGGGCATACACTTAGTGTTGTACCGATAATCTTTTTTTCCTGCATACGTTTCGTCCTCGCTTCTGTTCACCATTACAGCTTCGCTGCTATCATATTCTGGATAGCAAGTGCTGTACGCTGTCGTTTTTTTATTTTTTCTGCAATCTCCGGCTGATTATGATACCGCTCCAGTTTTTCTGCAAAACGCTGTGCCAGCGAGACATCCTGCTTCCCGCTTATCAGCTTATCTGCCAGATACAGAACTGCTGCTTCATCGAGCTGTAACGGTTTATCATCCGGCCATTCCATATGAACCTGAACGATATCAGCAATCCGGTAAAATCCATACGATTTCAAAAAATCAGCACCAGCCTCTGCATGATTTTTTTCAGTACGGCACACATCATGCAAAAGAGCCGCACGATACAAAAGGTCCCGATTCAGCATTACACCCTGCTGTTCCATAATACCGGCCAGGTCTATTGCTTTTTCCGCCACCATCCTGCAGTGACTCTGCACCTCATCCGGCGTGCCTGCCAGTTTATAAAGCACATCACAGCCCTCATCATCGGGAATATCCCTTACAGACCAGTAGCGGCACAGGTTTTGATAATCCTCTACATAATCGGTATCCATAGTACAGCCCCGATCTGGCACCAGCACAGTTTCAGAAGAACTGCAAAGCGATTGCAGCGCGCCTTTCAGCCCATTCTCGCCATTATAGCCTGTCAGCGCAGGCAGTAAACGACCTGCTATCAGCGGCGGATGCCACTGTCTTCCCTGATATACCGGGTACAGTACATCCGGCCTGTTTTTCTCCCAGCATTGCAGTAAATTCCGTATCGTTTCAGGACGCACAGCCGGAACATCCGCCGGTAAAAACAGAATTACATCGCAATCGTTTATCTGCTGCATTCCCAGCCGGATGGAATCATACATGGCTGTTTCCGCATAATGTTCATTATATACAGTCTGTACCTGCGGATAGATACTCAGCACTTTGGCAACCTGCTCACTGTTTCGCCCGGTTACCACAATCACTTTTTCGGCTCCGCCATCTAAAAGGCTTTCTACAGTTCTAACGATAAGAGGTTTCCCATCTACATCAAGAAATGGTTTAAACATTCCCATTCGGGAAGATAAACCGGCTGCCGAAACCAGACCAACTGCCTTTACCCCAGACACTGGTTTTCCTCCAGCAGTTCCATGCACTTTTCAAAACTGGACTGCACAATTTCCGGGCAGCGTGCCATCTGGTTTGCCCGATTATCTTCTAAAATATCATCACAGTTGATGCCGCCGTATCTGCTGCCCCATGTTTCTTCGAACCATGCGGAGAAATCAGCCACCATTTTCCGGAATGCCGGATGTTCCAGTTCATCCTCGTCCAGCCCTTTTCCCGAAAAATAACCAAGCAGACAGCTGCCGCCTGTCAGACATCCACATAACCGCCCGCTTCCATACATCCCTTCATTAAGGCCTGCCATCGTTCGTACTACCGCACTGTTTTCATCACCATTTAACTCCATACCCATCATCAGCAGAATCTGGCTGCAGGCATAGCCCTTTGAAGTTAAATCCAGAAGCCGCATAAATACATCCTGATTACTCATTGCTGCTCACTCCTTTTTCTGAGCCCGAAGCAAAAAATATCCGGGCTTGTACTCTCCAGAAGATGTCTGGCCTTCCGCCATACATCCTCCCCATAAATCCTCCAGTGTACGGCCGGCCCAGAGCTGTTCTATCACAAACGGCTTCCAGGCCTCCGATACATCTTCCAGCATTAAAATTTCAAAACCGCATTGCATCAGCAGTCTCTTCCAAGCTTCCAATGTAACAGGCCGGTTATCCGAAAACTGTGGAAGCGGCTTATCTGTTTTAAAATACACATCGGCCAGCAGCAGCAAACCTTTAGAGCACAAAACACGATAACACTCTTTCAGCATGGATTCTGTATCACCGCAGATAAAAGCTGTGCATTCGCTGATAACGGCATCAAACGAGCTATCTGTATAAGGCATTCTCTGCAAGGTGCCCTGCTGAATCCAGGCCACATCCATCAGCGGATGTTTATCAATCCCCTGAGCATCATAGCCATGCTCTCTAAGCCACATTACGGTATTGCCTGCACCGCATCCGGCATCCAGAATTTTAGAAGCAGGGGGCAATTCTGCCCCCTGCACCAGTTTTGCAGTAAAATCGATTCCGCCAGGATGCAGGCAGCCTTCGCCGGCTGCCATTATTTATCCTCCAGCGATTTTTCTACACGAGAGATTTTTCCTGTTGCCAGTTCCTCCGGCACATACACCATTTTGCAGACCGGACATCTCGGCAGTTCCACCGGAAAACTGTTATCCATATAGGCCAGTGTGACTTCCATTTTTTCAAAGGGCACACCACATTTCATACAGATTAATTCCCCGTTCGGGTCAATTGATTCATAATACTGCGCCATTAACATCACACTCCTCAAAGCTCATACGATGGCTGTATGCATGCAGGACTTCATAGCAATCGTCCTGTTTTCGGAATTCTACCCAGAATGTCACATTGCCAATGCGAAGACTGCTGAAGTACACATCTTTTGCTTTGTTATACAGCATCTCATTGGTTGCATCCGCATGTTCCAGCACCTGTACAACATCACTTTCCAGAATCATGCGGTCATGCATATTCTGTCGTACATCTTCTGCTATTTCATATTGAATCTTTGCTTCCGGCATAGTTAACTCCTCTCCCCAGATATCTTTACGCAGCTCATATTTTATCCGTTGCCGGTTCATTCTCCGCTGGCTTAAATCAGCCACCGGCTGTTCCTGAATTCCATAAAGCAGTTCCAGAATATGGCGGCTGGTTTTTCCCTGCTTCATAAACTGATCCCGGCAGTTAACACAGTATGTCAGATAATCATTTTCACTCTGGCTGATACACTGTTTTACAGTTTCTTCACTGACTTCCCTGTTCACATAGCTTGTCAGCCCGCCATATCCGCAGCAATGAGTTTTTTCCCGGGAATACGGCAGTTCTTCAATTTCATATCCTGCACGTTTTGCCAGTTCCCGCACTTCATCCTGCAGCTTGCGATTAAACCGCGTTGTGCAGGAATCGTGCACCGCTAACACTGTTTTCTGTTCAGACATCGGAACCGGAATCCCGATCTGCATTAAAATCTCTGTAATACTCACCACAGGAATTTCTGCCTGCTGGAATGTCATATAACAGCTAGGGCACATCGTAATCATCTGCGGCTGTCCCAGGCTGTTCCATGCATCGCGGATTTTATCCAGTTCTTTCTGCAGCTGCGGCTGATTACCAGCCCAGTCGGCAATTGCCCCGCAGCAGCCCAGAATCAGCCCGACACCACCCTCCAGACGCTTTGTCAAATCCTGATATACCGTTTTTACCGTATCCGGCAGGGAAGCACCCATCTGACAGCCCGGGAACAGTGCATAACGGCTGGTTTCCTTTCCTGGCTGATGACGAACCATAAAATAATCGTCACCATTGCTGAATGCCATATCCATCAGTGCAAAGTCATGGGTAGACGGAGGCATTTTGCCTCGTGCCACCATATCTTCACGGGCTACTTTGCAAATCTGGCCCATATCAAAGCCATTTGGACACATTACCTTGCACTGCCCGCACAAACTGCAGGAATTAATCATGCCATTAGCCCCATGAATCCCCATTACAATCGTGAAATTATTAAACACTTCGCGGGCATACATTTTCGGATAGCGTTTGTAATTCCTTAAAAAAGCACAGGCATCCAGGCATTCGGTACAACGGCACTGTATACAGCGCGATGCCTCCTGCTGCGCCTCTTCCTCCGTATAATGCACGACTTTCGGTAATATTTCTCT
This sequence comes from Peptococcaceae bacterium, assembly GCA_036826195.1. Lineage (GTDB taxonomy): Bacteria > Bacillota > Peptococcia > Peptococcales > Peptococcaceae > UBA7185. The sequence continues at coordinate 5,793 of DAISWV010000095.1, forward strand.
ATTCGGCTCAATGTTTTCCACGCGGGTAAACAGCTTCGATTCATAAGAGCCTTCCAGCTCCCGTTTTAACGTCAGCGATGCATTCTGCAGATATCGCTCAATGGAGATCGCAGCCTTTTTGCCATCACTGGCATCATTGATAAATTGTGTTTCCTCCGGATTCGTATTTCCGGCAAACACTTTTTCTATATTGGTCAGCAATGTGGCACGGTCAATCTGAATCTCCAGTTCTAATTCGTCCAGTACTGCCTGCGAAAGATATACAGCATGGTACTGCTGACAAAGTTCCTTCAGGGTTTCCTCATTCACACAGCTGTTGTATTCAATTTTAATTCCGCTTTGTTCTAATTTTTTTAATTCTTT
>DAISWV010000096.1:0-6099 GCA_036826195.1 Peptococcaceae bacterium
TAATAACATCTTTATTACAAAGTGTCAACACTTTTTCGAAAAAAAGTTTTAAATTTTTTAAACTTTTCAAGTGCAGCCAGCCTGCAAATTTTTAGGGGCAGATTATATCAGGTATTTATCGCAGAAACTGCACCATGTTGTATCCATTCATCACGATCATAACCACCATTAAGCCGATAAACAGCTTATCTACGGTTTTTTCAGAAATATTTCTGTTGATACTGCGCCCTGCCATACCGCCGATTATACCGCCAGCCACCATCACAAGCAGTATCGGCCATGGAAATTCCGGAATACTGCCGGTAAACAGACTGGTACATAAACTGGCAATCTGAGAAAACAGAATAATATACAGCGAGTTCTCCGCAGCGGCTTTGGTTGGCATAGAAAAGAAAAAGAACAGCACAACCAGATTAATTGGGCCTCCGCCGATTCCTAAAAACGATGACAGCACACCTAAAAAGCCGCCGATTATCAGGCATAGCAACTGATTGTGAAACCGGCAGGATGGAATTTTTGTCTTATAAACAGTATACAACAAAGTTCCCAGTGTAATTACTACCAGGCAGGCTGCCTGAACGGCTCCCACCTGACTCAGATTTGTACTTGCGCCTGCCAGTGCAGAAAACATCTGCTTGCCAGCAATGCCGCCCGCAGCGCCCCCGATAGCCAGCGGAATACCAATCGCAGTATCAATTTGAGAGTTCCCGCTCATTTTGCTGCGCAGCACCGAATAAGCCGTCATAGCAAGTACCGTACAGCTGGATAAAAAACTGATAGCGGCTACATCCAGCACACCAATGGCATCCAGTGCCGGCTTTATAATCATTCCACCGCCGATGCCGCAGATTGCCCCTAGCACGCAGGAAGCAAAACAAATCATAAAAAATAGTGCAAGAAGCACATTTCCACCGCCTTTCTGTTTCATCCTGTTTATTATTATGGAACATGCAAGTCCGTACATTCTTTTTATCAGTGTACCACAAGATAATAATTCCGAAGATTTTTGTTTTTTATACAACAAAAAAGATGCGAGGATAACCCTCGCATCTGTATGTGTTTATTCCTTATTTTCTTTCATGCGCTCTAATACCAGTCGGTACCCGTCAGCACCGTAGTTTAAGCAGCGTTTTACGCGGCTGATGGTGGCGGTGCTGGCACCGGTTCTTGCTGCAATTTCGGTGTAGGTTTTTTCGTCATCCAGCATTTTGGCTACTTCCATACGCTGTGCCAGCGCCTTAATTTCCGACACTGTAGAAATGTCTTCAAAGAAGCGGTAGAATTCCTCTTTTGTCTGTAACTGCTGCATGGCATCAAACAGTCCGTCAATCTGTTCATCTTTCAGTTTGCTCTGATACATATCCTACACCCTTTCATTCTGCAACGCTTTAGTATGTTAATATCTTACTGCATTTAAAAGAAAATGTCAAATAAATTATGCGGCAAAAAGTGCGCCAAGAATCGCTGCAGCTCCAATCAGCAGTGCCGGATGCAATTTCAATTTATAAATACCGATAAAACCGGCTGCCGCCAGCAGAATACCCAGCCAGTCAAGCTGCATACCGCCGGTGCCAGTATACACAAGCACCGTCTTCGCAATAGACCAAGCTGCATAAAAAATCAATCCCACGACCATAGGTCGAATCCCTATGGTAAAACGTTTCCACAGCTTCCCGCCCTTTTCAGTGCGCAATATACGGGTCACCAAAAGTACCAGAATAAACGCTGGCATCATCAGCCCCACTGTTGCAAAGGCTGCCCCGATAATACCGCCCATTTTAAAGCCTACATAAGTCGCCACATTAATGCCTAACGGCCCCGGTGTGCTTTCCGACACAGCCAGAATATTAATAAACTCCTGCGCGGTCATCCAGCCTCTGCCGATGACTTCCCCCTGAATAAACGGCAGAATCCCATAGCCGCCGCCAAAACAGAACAGCCCGATTACGGCAAATACAAAAAACAATTCTGCATATAAGGCAATCACACACCGTCACCTTCTTTCGCAGAGGAAACCTGACGCGTCATCAGATACCCGACCAGTGCGCCGCCCAGTATTAAAATAACCGGATGTACATCAATAATGGCCAGCACAAGTGCAAGCAGCACCAGCGCCATCTGTTTTTTATTCTGGAGACACGGTTTTCCCATTTTCAGAGCTGCCGCTGTAATCATACCCACTACAACAGCACGCACCCACTGAAACGCCCCCAGCACATGCGGATTATCATGATATTTTAAAATCAGATTTGCTAATAATACAATAATCAGAAAGCTTGGCAGCGTTACGCCAAGCGCACATACAATACCGCCGATTTTTCCTTTACGGTGAAATCCAATTGAAGTAGCCGCATTTACCGCCATCACCCCTGGCAGCGACTGAGCAATTACCAGCAGTTCCGATAATTCCTGTTCATCGATTAACTTATATTTTTCACTGATTTCATGCTGAATGATAGGAATCATCACATAACCGCCGCCAAACGTAAACGCGCCAATACGGAAAAAAATCCAGAACAGTTTCCATAATTCCTGCACGACGATTCCTCCTTACGATTTATCAAAAAAAGACCGACCGGTTTTTCCGGTCGGTCTCTATGTACCCCCACACAGCCGTAATACCCAGCGTTTGAACCTGCATGTGCAGGTGGGTATCTTCCTGTTGTATTCAGCGTTCCGACTAAACATACCCGGCATCAAATCCCACAACAGAGAATCAGATTCCCTTATAGAAAGTGTTGGTAAAAACATACCAGGCATTTACGCACCTAGCAGGGAGGTATTAACCTTGTTTTTATGATAGCACATCCCGGAAGTGATTGCAAGATATCCAAAAAGAAAAATTTTTACAAGCTATCAATCCTGTCAATACTATTATAAAGTCAATGCTATTATAAAATGATTCACAACAGCTATCGGGAAATTCTTTGTTTAGCGCATCCCGAAGTTTTCCAGCACGTAATCCATATCTTTATCGCCACGGCCGGACAGGTTAATTAAAATAGAACCGCGTTTCATTTCTTTTGCAAGCTTCATGGCATAAGCAACCGCATGAGCACTCTCGATAGCCGGAATAATCCCTTCCAGACGAGACAGTTTAAAGAATGCATCAATGGTATCCTCGTCATTCACCATATCATATTTTACTCTGCCCAGATCATGCAGGAAAGCATGTTCCGGACCGGAAGAAGGATAATCCAGACCGCTGGCTACCGAATAAACCGGAGCAGGTTCACCGTTTTCATCTTTCAGCATAATGCTGTTGAAACCATGCATAATCCCTTCGGTACCATACGCCAGACTTGCTGCATGATCACCCAGTTTCGGGCCTCTGCCTAACGGCTCAATACCGTAAATATCTACCGGGTCGTTCAGGAAGCCTGCAAAAAAGCCCATAGCATTGGAGCCGCCGCCCACACATGCAACGATGGCATCCGGCAGTTCGCCAGTCATGCCGGTAAACTGTTCTCTTGCCTCGATACCGATTACGCTCTGGAATTCGCGCACCATCATCGGGAACGGATGCGGCCCTAATACAGAACCAATGCAGTAAATGCTTTCTTCATGTTCCCGCACGTAGGCATCGAAAGCAGCGTCTACTGCTTCTTTTAAGGTTGCCAGCCCGTGTGTTACCTCGATAACATTAGCACCCAGGATTTTCATTCTGGCTACATTCGGTGCCTGTTTTTTAATATCTACTGCACCCATATAAATATCACACTGCAAACCGAAATACGCAGCTGCAGTTGCTAAGGCAACCCCATGCTGTCCTGCGCCGGTTTCGGCAATTACCTTTTTCTTGCCCATATATTTTGCCAGCAGTGCCTCACCCATACAGTGATTTAATTTATGCGCGCCGGTATGGTTTAAATCTTCACGTTTCGCATACAGCTGCACGTTGCCTAACGAATTGGAGAGCCGTTCCAGATGAGAAATCGGTGTTGGACGCCCCTGAAATTCTTTGCGGATGCGACGCAATTCACTGATAAACTTGCTGGATTTTGCAATGGTGTAATAGGCTTCGGTAATTTCCTCCATAGCCTTCTGCAGTTCATCAGAAACATACGACCCGCCATAGCGGCCATAAAACCCTTCCTGGTTTGGATAATCTTTTAAATAAGTATCAAAATCAACGCCGTTGAATTTCATAAGTAATCTCCCCTTTGTCTTGTGTTAGCTAATATTATGCATATTCTATGGACAGATGTCAATTCTGAAAATACAAAAATTCTGAATACAAAAAAGAGCAGCCCCTTTATAAATCGGAACTGCTCTTGTATCGTTCGTTGTAGGGGCGGATGGTCACATCCGCCCATTAATTTTGTAATTTCTGACCTCTGGTCAGCGGGTCGTTGTAGTCAACAACCCCTACATTATGCACGCATGGTTGCGTTGAATTTCTGTTCTAACACAGCAAAAATCTTATCGTAATCTGCTGCAACTTCTTCCACAGTCAGAGTGCGGTCTGCCTGGAATGTCAGCGCAAAGGCGATACTCTTATAACCTTCTGCAATCTGGCCGCCCTGGTAAACGTCAAAGATTTTTACATCGTCTAACAGTTCAGAGCCAGCAGAGCGAATTGCTTTCTCTAAATCAGAAGCAGCAACGGTTTCTGCTACTACCACAGCCATATCACGGGTGGAAGCAGGGAATTTTGGCAGTGCTTTTACCTGAATATTAGTAGAACCAACCTCTACCAGAACGTCTACATCAATTTCTGCCAGGTATACGCGATCATCTACACCGTAGTTATCCGCGATGGTTGGATGCAGTTCGCCAAATACACCGGCTTTCTGACCGTTTACATACAGGTATGCTGCACGGCCTGGATGATAAATGCTGTTATCTTTGCATGGTACATAGTCCACATCAGCGATTTTCAGCTCTTCCATCAGTTCTTCGATAACGCCTTTTAAGTAGTAGAAATCGTAGTTGATACCGGATTGTTTCCAGGTAGTCAGGGATTTCCCTTTCATAGCGATACCCAGTGTCCATTTTTCGTTTGCTAATGTGTCTGGTTTCAGTTCGCCTTCCAGCAGATAGATTTTACCCAGTTCAAAGATTGCGATATCATCGTTGCGGTGATTATGGTTAAACAGAACGGTTTTCATTAAACCTGGTACAATGCTGGTACGCATATGCCCCTGTTCTTCCGACAGCGGATTTAAGATTGGCACACTGTTGCGACGAATATCATCTGCAAGATAACCCAGTTTTTCATCGTTATTTTTGTTGATAAAGCTGTAGTTCATTACTTCGCATAAACCTAAACCAGCCAGTTTATTAATCAGAACATCACGCATTTTCTGAGCAGGTGTCAGAGTACCGCGGCCGGATGTACCGTATGGCAGTGTCTGAGGGATTGCATCATAACCGTATACACGTGCTACTTCTTCGATTAAGTCTTCCGGAATAGAACAGTCTGGACGGTAGCCAGGCACTTCTACTACAATGGATGCACCGTTGTCGGTTACAATGTTGAAGTTCAGGCTGGTCAGAATTTCTTTGATTTTTTCATCAGAGATTTCGGTACCCAGCAGCGCATTCACTTTTGCCAGCTGTAATTCGATGGTAACTGCTTCGTGTTTTGTAGGGTAGTTATCTACTGCGCCGCCTACAACAACACCGCCGCCGGTCAGCTGCATCAGCTGTGCAGCACGTTCTGCCGCAGTCAGTACGGTTTCCATATTAATGCCTTTTTCAAAGCGGATGGATGCTTCAGAACGCAGACCTAAACGTGTGGAAGTACGGCGTACACTTGTTGGCTGGAAGTATGCAGATTCAATAAATACATCCACAGTAGCGTCAGTTACTTCGGTGTTTTCGCCGCCCATAACGCCTGCAACTGCAACGGCTCTTGCGCCGTCACAGATTAACAGCATATCATCTTTCAGTGCACGTTCCTGGCTGTCCAGAGTTACGATTTTTTCATCAAGCGCTGCAGTACGCACGTTGATTTTGTGGTCTGCCAGTTCATGATAATCAAATGCGTGTAATGGCTGACCGTATTCCATCATAACATAGTTGGTAACGTCAACAATGTTGTTGATTGGACGCATACCTGCACACTGTAAACGATGCTGCAGCCAGAATGGAGAT
>DAISWV010000097.1:0-6086 GCA_036826195.1 Peptococcaceae bacterium
TCGCTGAAAACAAAAGGCGATAAAATTTTAGATGTGGCGCTGGCAAAAATCGGCGATAAAGGTTTATTTACAAAAGAACTGGAAGTTGGTCTGTTAGCAGGTGAAATTGACTTTGCAGTGCACAGCATGAAGGATATGCCTACTGCTTTGCCGGAAGGCTTACAGATTTCTTCTATGTTAAAACGGCACAATCCGGCGGATGCGTTTGTATCCGATAAATATAACTCCTTTATGGAACTGCCGGAAGGGGCAAAAGTAGGCACCAGCAGCCTGCGCCGCAGAGCGCAGCTGTTGCATGCGCGTCCTGACTTAGATATTCATGATCTGCGCGGCAATGTGCAGACTCGTATGCGCAAAATGCGTGATGAAAATTTTGACGGTATTATTTTAGCGGCAGCCGGGCTGGAACGCTTAGAAATGTTTGACGAAATCAAAGAGGAATTAAGCTACGACATTTGTCTGCCTGCTGTAAGCCAGGGTGTTATCGGCGTAGAAACTCGCGAAAACGATGAGGAAATTATTGCGCTGGTGCAGCTGGTAAACGATAAACAGGCAGAAATCTGCGTAAAGGCAGAGCGTGCTCTGTTAAAATCCTTAGAAGGCGGCTGCCAGATTCCAATCGGCGCATATGCGGAATTAACCGAAGATACCGTTGTGCTGGAAGGTATGGTAGGCTCTTTAGATGGCAAAACCATTATTCGGGAAAAAATTTCCGGTACGCGCGAGCAGTGTGAAGAGCTAGGGGTAACCCTGGCAAACCGTCTGTCTGAACTGGGCGGTAAAGCAATTTTAGAAGAAATCAGAATGGAGCTGACCCGATGAGTAAAGGTAAAGTATATTTAATTGGTGCAGGCCCTGGCGATATTAAACTGATTACCGTAAAAGGGCTGGAATGCATCCAGAAAGCAGACGTTATTGTATATGACCGTCTGGCAAATCCTCGTCTGTTAAGCTATCGCAGAGCAGATGCAGAACTGATTTATGTGGGAAAATCTCCTGATCGTCATACCCTGACACAGGATGAAATCAATAAAGTGTTGGTAGAAGAAGGCTTAAAAGGCAAAGTGGTGGCTCGCTTAAAAGGCGGCGACCCTTATGTATTCGGCCGTGGTGGTGAAGAAGGCGAAGAACTGCGCAAAGCCGGCATTGAATTTGAAGAGGTGCCTGGTATTACCTCCGCAATTTCTGTTCCAGCTTACGCAGGGATTCCAATTACCCATCGTGATTTTACTGCAAGCTTTACAGTCGTAACCGGCCATGAAGAGCCTGGCAAAGAAACCAGCAACATCAATTGGCCTCGTTTAGCGCAGGATCCAGGGACTCTTGTTTTCCTGATGGGCGTTGGCAACCTGCCGCAGATCGTTGAAAATTTAGTGGTGAACGGCAAAGATGCCCAGACTCCAATTGCGCTGATTCGCTGGGGTACCCGCCCAGAACAGAGAGTTGTTACCGGCACTCTGGAAAATATCGTGGAAGTGGTAAGCAAAGCCGGCTTAAAATCTCCTGCTATTATCATTATCGGTCAGGTTGTAACACTGCGTGAAACGCTGCGCTGGTTTGAAGATAAGCCATTATTTGGCAAACGCGTTCTGGTAACCCGTTCCCGGGAACAGGCAAGTGTACTGAGCGAAAAACTGGAAGCACTGGGTGCAGAAGCATGGGAATACCCAACCATTAAAATTCAGGAGCCGGATGACATTGCGGCACTGGATACCGCAGTCAAAGAAGCAGGCAATTACAACTGGATTATTTTTACCAGTGTAAACGGTGTTAAAATGTTCTTCCAGCGCTTAAAAGCGCAGAAACTGGATATCCGCAGCCTGAAAGATGCAAAAATCTGTGCAATCGGGCCAAAAACAGCGGAAGAACTGGAAGAACGCGGCTTATTAGTGGATGTTATGCCGGAAGTATTCCGTGCAGAAGCGGTTATTGAAGCATTAAAAGACCGCATTCAGCCAGGTGATAAAGTGCTGCTGCCAAGAGCCGATTTAGCCCGTCAGGTATTAGTGGATAGCTTAATCAGCTTAGGTGCTGATGTAAACGAAGTTATCGCATACCAGACTGTTCTGGCCGATGAAACTGATACCCAGCTGTTATTAGAAAAACTGCAGGCTGGTGAAATCCATGTGCTGACCTTTACAAGCTCCTCCACCGTAACCAACTTCCTGAAATTAATCGGCGATAATCGTTCTTTAATTGAAGGTATTACTGTAGCCTGCATTGGGCCGATTACAGCAGAAACTGCTGAGAAAAACGGCTTAAACGTAGATATCTGTGCGGAACAGTACACTATCGACGGTTTAGTAAGTGCGATTCAGACATATTTTCAGAAATAAAATGTTCAGAAACAAGAAAAGAGGTTATGCATGATGTTTCCAGAAACAAGAATGCGTAGATTCAGAAGAACCGAAAATATTCGTAAGCTGGTGCGTGAAACTCGTGTTCATGCAGAACAGTTAATTTATCCAATCTTTGTAGTAGAAGGCGAAGATCAGATTAATCCAATCGACTCTATGCCGGGGATTAACCAGTATTCCTTAGACCATCTGCTGGAAGAGGTAGAGCGTGCAGTGTCTGTTGGCATCAACAGCATCATCCTGTTTGGCATTCCTGCAGAAAAAGACGCTGTGGGCACTCAGGCTTATGCCGAAAACGGCATTGTGCAGGAGGCAATTCGCAAAGTGCGCGCCGCTTATCCGGAACTGGTTATCATTGCAGACTGCTGCCTGTGTGAATACACAAGCCATGGGCATTGCGGTATCGTAACACCGGAAGGAGAAGTTTTAAACGACCCTACCTTAAGCCTTTTAGCAAAAACAGCAGTGTCTCAGGCTCAGGCAGGGGCGGATATCATTGCACCAAGTGATATGATGGACGGCCGTGTTGGCATGATTCGTGCAGCGTTAGACCAGGCTGGTTTTACCAATGTAGCTGTTATGGCATACTCTGCTAAATACGCATCTGCATTTTATGGTCCATTCCGTGATGCTGCCGGTTCTGCACCGCAGTTTGGCGACCGTAAAACCTATCAGATGGATCCTGCATGCAGCGTGCGTCAGGCAATGCATGAAACCGAACTGGACGTAGAAGAAGGCGCAGATTACATTATTGTAAAACCGGCGCTGTCCTATCTGGATATTATGGCAAGAACTCGTGAAGCATTTTATCAGCCAATCGTAGCTTACAACGTAAGCGGCGAATATGCTATGGTAAAAGCAGCAGCGCAGAAGGGCTGGATTGACGAAAAGAAAATCGTAATGGAAATTATGACCGGTTTTGTACGTGCCGGTGCCGATATGATTTTAACCTATCATGCCATTGATGTGGCAAAATGGCTTAACGAAAGCAAATAAGCAAGACATAACTATAAATCATCTGAAACTCAGAAAGGGGATAGTATGATGGATTTCACAAACTCTAAAAAATTATTTGAAGAAGCGCAGGAATTAATTCCTGGCGGTGTAAACAGCCCGGTTCGTGCATTTAAAGCAGTAGGCGACCATCCTGTGTTCATTGAAAAAGCAGAAGGTTCCAAACTGTATGATGCAGACGGCAATGAATATGTTGACTACATCTGCTCCTGGGGTCCTATGCTGTTAGGACATCAGCCGGAAGCAGTTACCAAAGCAGTGCAGGAAGCGCTGTTAAAAGGCAGCACCTATGGTGCACCAACTGCTGCGGAAGTAGAAATTGCAAAATTAATCGTAGATGCTGTGCCATCTGTTGAAATGGTTCGTATGGTAAACTCTGGTACCGAAGCTACCATGAGTGCGATTCGCCTGGCTCGCGGTTATACAAAACGCAACAAATTAGTAAAATTTGAAGGTTGCTACCATGGTCATGCTGACCATCTGTTAATCAAAGCAGGCTCTGGCGCATTAACCTTTGGTGTTCCATCGAGCCCTGGTGTTCCGGAATCCATTGCATCTGAAACATTAAGCGCAACTTACAATGATTTAGACAGCGTGAAAAAACTGTTTGCGGAATACCCAGATCAGATTGCAGCGGTTATCGTAGAACCAGTTGCAGGGAATATGGGTCTGATTCCTCCAGCAGAAGGCTTCCTGGAAGGCTTACGCGAAGTAACTGCCCAGTACGGCGCACTGTTAATCTTTGACGAAGTTATCAGCGGTTTCCGTGCATCCTTCGGCGGTGCTCAGAAAGTGTTCAACATCATGCCTGATATTACCTGCTTAGGGAAAATCATCGGCGGCGGCCTGCCTGTAGGTGCTTACGGCGGTAAAAAAGAAATCATGCAGCATGTAGCCCCAGTAGGCCCTGTATATCAGGCTGGTACCTTATCTGGTAACCCTCTGGCAATGGCTGCAGGGATTGCTACCTTAAAAGAGCTGGCAAAACCAGGCGTTTACGAAACCATCGAAGCAAAAGCTAAAAAACTGGCAGAAGGCGTACAGGCTGCAGCAGACAAAGCAGGCGTGACTGTTTCGATTAATCACAGCGCATCCTTACTGACCGTATTCTTCACAGGTGAAAAAGTAGACAGCTATGCTGCTGCTATGACAAGCGATACTGCGAAATTTAAAGTATTCTTCCAGTCCATGCTGAACCAGGGCGTATATTTACCACCAAGCCAGTTTGAATGCTGGTTTGTATCTCTGGCGCATTCCGACGAAGACATTGCGAAAACAATTGCAGCTGCTGAAAAAGCATTTGCTGATGTTGCAGCTATGTAATGATATCTGATTTGACAGTTGAGTCTCGGGCCTGCATCTGCTATAATGCTGTATGCAGGCTTTGAGATGTTTTTAGAAGCCGGAGGTGGAACATTTCAGGAATATTCTGAAGAAATGTTCTGAAGGAAACCCCAGGTTCTGTTTCAAACCTTGCAAAAAAGGTTAAACATATTATAGAAGTATGAAAGAGGTGACCGCTGTGCAGGATACCAACACCTATTATTTGAATCAGATCTGCAGCCAGAACTCGCTGTATACACAGAAAACAGGGCGCACAAAAAAATGTCTGACCCATACCTTTGGCTGCCAGATGAATGAAAGGGATTCGGAAATTCTGTTTGGGTTTCTGACACAGATGGGCTACGAAAAAACCGATATCGAAGCCGAAGCCGACCTGATTTTATTCAACACCTGCTGCATTCGTGAAAAAGCGGAAAGCAAAGTGCTGAGCCAGTTAGGCGAGCTTAAAAAACTCAAAAAGAAAAATCCCGATATGATTATCGGCGTATGCGGCTGCATGATGCAGCAGAAAGGTATGGCAGATACCATTCGCATTTCGGCACCGCATGTAGATTTAATTTTCGGCACACACAATCTGCATTATCTGCCGGAGTACATGTATAATCTGTATCAGGGCAAAGGCAAGCAGATTGCCATTCTGGAAAAAGAAGAAGCCGTGCAGGAAGGACTGCCGACATACCGGGAAGACCCTTACCGTGCTCTTGTAAATATCACTTACGGGTGCAATAACTTCTGCACCTACTGCATTGTGCCGTATGTGCGCGGCCGTGAACGCAGCCGCAGACAGGCAGACATTGTGCAGGAAGTGAAACAGATGGTGGCCGAAGGCGTTGTGGAAGTAACCTTGTTAGGCCAGAATGTAAACAGCTACGGGCTGGACTTAAAAGATGGTACAAACTTTGCAGGGCTGCTGCGAGAATTAAATGAAGTAGAAGGTTTACGCCGCATTCGCTACATGACAAGCCATCCGAAAGATTTAACCGAGGAACTGGTAAAAACCATTGCTGAAAGCAGCAAAGTGGTAGATCATTTCCACCTGCCGGTGCAGTCGGGCAGCACGCGCATTTTAGAAAAAATGAATCGCCGCTACACCAAAGAAGATTATCTGCACAGAGTGGAAATTATCCGTAAATATATGCCGTATGCCTGCATTACCACCGATATCATCGTAGGATTTCCGGGCGAAACCGAAGAAGACTTCCTCGAAACTGTGGATTTAGTCAAAAAAGTGGGCTTTGATAGCGCATTTACCTTTATTTATTCCAAACGCACCGGCACACCGGCTGCCATTATGGAAGATCCAGTCACCCTGGATGAGAAAAAAGAACGGCTGCAGCGCTTAAACGATGTATTAAGCGATATCGGCCGCAA
>DAISWV010000098.1:0-6037 GCA_036826195.1 Peptococcaceae bacterium
ACAAAGCTCCTAGCCGTTTGAGAGACATCCAGGAGCTCTTTATGGATACCGGGCTTGGCCGCGAAGGGCTATCTATTATCAGCCAGGGAAAAGTGGATGAGATTCTTTCGTTAAAGCCGGAGGACCGTCGTGGTTTAATTGAAGAGGCAGCTGGGATTATCAAATACAAATATCGCAAGCGGGAAGCAGAACGCAAATTAAAAGATACCGATGAACATCTGGTACGTGTGGAGGATATTATCTCTGAGCTGGAAGAGCGTGTGGGCCCGTTAGGTGAACAGGCGGAAAAGGCAAAACAGTATCATATCGGCAAGGAAGAACTGGATCGATTAGAAATTTCCATGGAAGTGCATGATATTGCGCGCAATCAGCTGCAGGAAAAACAGCTTGCCGCCAAAAAACAGGAATTAGAAGATGCGATGGCAAGTCATGCTGCCGTGTTATCGGGGCAGGAGGCAGAGCTTGCCGAGCTGCGCTTTGCTTCGCAGCAGCAAGAAAGCGCGTTTCAGGAAAAGCAGCAGGCATTTTATGATTTGCAGAATCAGCTGGAACGCCGCACCAATCAGATTGCAGCAGCGTCGCAGCTTTTAGCAAACACGGCTGACCAGATAGAGCGTTTAGATAAAGAGCGCACGGCGCAGCAGAACGAGGTGCAGAGCCTGAAAGCTGATGCAGAAGAAAAACAGCGTCAGGCTCATGAAGCGGAAACGTTATTCCGCACGCAGCAGGGTGAAGTATTAGCGCAAGATAAAGAACTGCGCGCGCTGGAAACAAAAATTCTCAAACAGGAACAGCTGCAGGAGCAGCACAAAAATGCGGTGTTTGCCAACATGCAGGAACAGGCTCGCAACAATAATACTTTGCAGCGATTAGAGCAGGAGCTTTCCGGTGGAGGCAGAAGCCGTGAAAAAATCGAACAGAAGATCACAGCATTAGAAGCAGAGCTTGAAAAACAGAAAACAGATGGACACACTCTGCTTGTGCAGCGTGAAGAGCTGCAGACGGAACAGAGTCAGCATAATCAGGCAGTAGCTGCGCTGGAGCATGAAATCGAACAGCGCAAGCACGAACAGTTTGTGATGCGTCAGAATCTTACGGAAACGCAGAATCGCTGGCAGGAACAGCAGTCTCGTGCCAAGGCATTAAAAGAGCTGGAAGAAAGCGGCGAAGGGTATCAGTACGGGGTTAAATCGGTGCTGGAACAGAAACAGCGCGGCAAATTAGGCGGCATCATCGGCACAGTGAGTCAGCTTATTACGGTGCCGCAGCATCTGGAAAAGGCGATTGAAACCACCATGGGGACAAGCCTGCAGAATCTGGTAACCGAAGATGACAAACAGGCGCAGGAAGCAATCAAATATTTAAAAGAGCATAAAAAGGGTCGTGCGACGTTTTTGCCGTTAAATACTGTAAAAGGACAGCGCGCTGAGGAAGATTTAAGCGATGAAAAGAATGTGCTGGGCCTGGCTGTGGATTTAATCGAATTTGATGCTGTCTACGAAAAAATTATGCTGCATCTGCTGGGTAAGGTGTGGGTGATTGAAGACCTGCCATCGGCAGTAGCCATTGGTAAAAAACGCGGCTTTAGTCATCGTATGGTTACGTTGGATGGGGAGCTGGTAACGCCGGGCGGTGCTTTAACCGGTGGTAATCATGATAAGGAACGCGGCGGCTTACTGGCCCGTCAGCGTCAGATTACAGAGCTGGAAGAAGCCGTAAAAGCGCTTTCTGAAGATATGGATAAGCAAAACGCAGAACTGGATGCCTACTATGCTGAAACCGGCGTGAAAAAGCAGGCATTATCGGATTTACATGGTAAAGATGAAGATCTGATTCGCCGTGCAGCCCAGTTAGACCAGCAGTTACGTCAGCAGGAAAAAGAGGAAAAACGTATCCAGAATGAGATTCGTCTGGAACAGTTCAGCTTAAAAGAACAGCAGACGCTCATTGAGGAGCAGAAAGCCCAGAAAGAAACCGAAACGCTTCGCAGAAAAGAATTACTGGAAAATGAACAGCGTCTTAATCAGGAAGGCGAAGATTTAAAAACTGGACTGCAGAATCTGCAGAAAGAGCAGAAAGAGCTGCAAGCTGTATATAATCAGAACGGTATTCAGCTGGCAACTGCTCAGCAGCGATGGGAAATGCTTGCCGAACAGGCAAAAGCGGAACAGCAGAGACTCGAAGGTTTAATGCATAGCCTTGCACAGAAAGAAGAACAATATACGCAGCTGATCTATCGAAAAGAGCAGTATGAAAACGAGATTGCCGATAACCGGCAGCATATTGCAGGTGAACAGCAGCAGCTTTCGGAAGAAAATAAAGTTTTACTGGAATACAAAGAAACCCGTCAGAAGCAGCAGGAACGAATCGGTGCTTTGGAAGATGCCGTAAAAGTAAAACGACAGAGTACTGAGCAGATAAGAGAACAGAAATATCAGCTCGATATTCAGCTTAATAAAATTCAGGGCTACCTGGCCGGCGGATACCGTCGTCTGGCGCAGAATTTTGACTGCACCTACGAAGAAGCGCAGCAGAAAGCTGTGGAACTGGAAAATATTCCGCAGACTCAGAAACGGATTCAGCAGTTAAAAGGGCAGTTAAATCGTTTAGGCGAAATTAACTTTACCGCTGTTGAGGAATTTGAACAGGTAAAACAGCGTCTGGAATTTCTGAAAAATCAGATTAATGACTTACTGGAGGCGAAACAGTCATTAAACAAGGTTATTCAGGAAATGGAAAAAATTATGGCGCAGAAATTTGCGGAAACCTACAAAGAGGTAAATGCACGGTTCACCGAAGTGTTTCAGTCTATGTTTGGCGGCGGACAGGCTCATCTGGAGCTTTCAGATCCTGAGGATTATCTGTTAACCGGCATTGAAATCGTAGCGCAGCCTCCAGGTAAAAAAGAGCAGGTATTAACCTTGCTATCCGG
Source organism: Peptococcaceae bacterium (assembly GCA_036826195.1). GTDB lineage: Bacteria > Bacillota > Peptococcia > Peptococcales > Peptococcaceae > UBA7185. The sequence goes on from DAISWV010000098.1 coordinate 2,933, forward strand.
TGGGGAGCGCGCCATGACAGCGATTGCGCTTTTATTTTCGCTGCTGACGGTAAAACCAAGTCCATTCTGCATTCTGGATGAAATTGAATCGGCACTGGATGATGTAAACATCGACCGCTTTGCACGATTTATTCGTGAGTATGCAGAAAAAACACAGTTTTTAATTATTTCGCACCGCAAAGGTACCATGGAGGCTGCCGATGTATTATATGGTGTGGCAATGGAAAACAAAGGTGTTTCGCGGCTGATGTCAGTAAAAGTAAGCGATTATGTATAACATGCATGAAGCGGGAAACGATAGAATAAAAACAAAAGAACATAAACGATAGAATATGGAGGTACTAGCAATGGGATTATTTTCGAAATTGAGTGACAGCTTATCCAAAACCAGAAAAGGCTTTGTGGAAAAACTGTTTGACAGCTTTACCGGTAAAGAAATCGATGATGATTTATATGATGAACTGGAAGAACTGTTGATTCAGGGTGACGTTGGCGTAAATACCGCGGTGGACTTAGTGGAACGTCTGCGTGAAAGAGAAAAACGTGATAAATTAAAATATGCAGACCAGTTAAAAGATGCTCTGGTAGAAGAAATTGCTGATATTATGGGCGATGAAGTAGCAAGCTTTGATTTAGATAAAGACAATCTGAATATCATTCTGGTTGTAGGTGTAAACGGGGTAGGCAAAACCACCAGCATTGGTAAAATTGCAAATCTGTTAAAGAGCGAAGGCCATAAAGTCATTTTAGGCGCAGGCGATACCTTCCGCGCAGCTGCTGCAGAGCAGTTAAAAGTATGGGGTGATCGTGTAGGCTGTGATGTTATCAGTCATCAGGAAGGGGCAGACCCTGCAGCCGTTGTATTCGATGCCATTGCTGCAGCAAAATCCCGTAAATGTGATGTGTTAATTGTAGATACTGCAGGCCGTCTGCAGAATAAATCCAATCTGATGAACGAGCTGAGCAAAATGCGCAAAGTCATTGACCGCGAAGCGCCAGGCTGCTTAAAAGAAGTACTGCTGGTATTAGATGCCACAACAGGGCAGAATGCGATCTCTCAGGCGAAAATTTTCGGCGATGCAACAGGGGTTACCGGTGTAGTATTAACTAAGTTAGATGGCACTGCAAAAGGCGGCGTGGTAATCGGGATTCGTTCCGAGTTTGACCTGCCGGTAAAATTAATCGGTACTGGGGAAGCCATCGACAATATGGAATACTTTGATGCAAAAGCATTTGGGAAAGCACTCTTTAGCGATGAAGAAAGCCTGAAAGATAAGGCTGAAGAAATCATGGAAGATATCAAAGAAGAAGTGGCAGAAACCGTAGAAGAACTGAAAGAAGAAGCTGCCGAACTGAAACAGGAAGCCGCTGAACTGAAAGCAAATGCAAAAGCAGAAATGGCAGAAGTGAAAGCAGAAGTAAAAGAAGAAGCAGAAAATCTGAAAGCCGTTGTAAAAGAAGAAGTGCAGGAGCTGAAAGAAGATGTGGAAGAATTCATCCATGATGTGCAGGAAGATATTGCAGATTTCATGGATGCACCGCAGGCTGAAGATTTAGAAGATGTAGAGGAAGAAGCTGTAGAAGAAAAACCACGCAAAAAAGGTTTCTTTAGCGGTTTATTCGGGGGGCGTAAATAATGAGCAAACTGTGGATTAAGAACACACAGATTTTAACCATGACTGGTACACCGGTATTTACCGGCGATATCTTAATTGAAAACGACAAAATCGCAGTGCTGGGCCATGTAAGTGAGGAACAGGCAAGCGGTGCCGAAGTGATTGACGGCAGAAACACGATTGCTATGCCAGGGCTTGTAAATACCCATACCCATGCAGCTATGACCTTGCTGCGCAGCTATGCCGATGATATGGAATTAATGCCATGGCTCAATGATAAAATCTGGCCTGCAGAAGCGAAATTTGTAAACGAATATATTTACTGGGGCAGTGCACTGGCAGCAGTGGAAATGATTCAGAGCGGCACCACCACCTTTGCAGACATGTATGACAGCATGCATGAAGTGGCTCGTGTAACCGAAGAGTCGGGTCTCCGAGCAAATCTGGCACGAGGCTGTGTTGTATTTTCCGATCCTGAACTGAAAAACATTCAGAAAAACGTGCGCTTACATGAAAATTTCCATAACACAGCAGACGGCCGCATTAAAGTATATTTTGCACCGCATGCACCATATACCTGCCCGCCAGAATATGTAAGCAAAATTGTGGAAGCGGCCGATATGTGCAAAACCGGTATCCATGTGCATCTTGCAGAAACTCAGGACGAACTGCGCCAGATTCGTGAAGGTTATGGCAAAACACCAACCGAATATTTGAATGATTTAGGCGTATTTGAACTGCCGACTCTGGCAGCGCACAGCGTATACTTAACCGACAGCGATATTGCTATCTTAAAAGAACATAACGTTGGCATTGCGCATAATCCATCCAGCAACTTAAAACTGGCAAGCGGCATTGCCGATATTCCAAAATATCTGAAAGCCGGTTTAAACGTTGGTATCGGTACCGATGGATGCTCCAGCAACAACACCTTAAATATGTTTAAAGAAATGACAATCTGCTCCTTTGTGCAGAAAGTGAATGCGATGGATCCAACCGTGCTGCCTGCAGAGGAAATTCTCAAACTGGCTACCATCGGCGGCGCAAAGGTTCTGCGCTGGGATGATGAAATCGGCACACTGGAAGTTGGCAAAAAAGCCGACCTCATTTTAGTAGATTTAAACAAACCGCATTTTGCACCATGGAACAACTCTGTGAGCGACCTGGTATACTCCGCACAGGGCAGCGATGTAAAAACCACCATCGTAAACGGCAAAGTGCTGATGAAAAACTACGAAGTTCTGACCATGGACGTAGAAAAAATTATGGCCGAAACCTCACGCATTGCCCGCAACGTGCTGTAATGTAGGGCCTTTGATAAGAACACAGGTGAAAGGCCAGTCCTTGTTATCTGAAACACAATATGTTAATATAAACAGGTGCAGATATCCTGCACCTGACCATATCCCCTTAGTTAAATGGATATAACAAGCCCCTCCTAAGGTTGCGTTACAACGGCCACCTCAAAAAAAACTAAATAAGGGATTGC
>DAISWV010000099.1:0-6026 GCA_036826195.1 Peptococcaceae bacterium
GGTTTGTCAAAGGATGTGTTTGGCACTCTCATGCAGGCGATTGAGCAGGAGGCAGAGGCAAAGGGGCTTCACAGCAGGGTATCGGTCAATGTGCCGCAGGCGGTGTTTTATATTACCTTTGAGAGTAATGCTGCGGTGCAGGTGGTTACCGAGGAACATGTGGAGGCTGACGGTGAGGTTGTAATGGATGAAACGCATCCTGATAAAGGGATGCCATAACAGATAAAAAAGGCTGTTCCCTGTTTGGGACAGCCTTTTTATGTGCCGGTGTTTTATTTGTGTTCCTGATACCAGCGATGACGGCATTCTGCGTTCACCAGTTTTTCAAATGCGTAAAACGCTTCATCGCCTACTTCCTCGCGAATGCGGCTAACCGTAGCGCCAAGATACATACCTTCTTTGCGCGCTTCTACATCGGCAAGGCTTTCGCAGCATTCTGCCAGCTGCTGGTCGGTTAAACTATGCAGTACAGCTTCTAACGATTTCATCCTCATCACGGCTCCTTTATATGGTTGCGTTGTAAGCTTACGGGCTTCTACTAATATTATACCCCTGAATGGAGCCTTTGAAAAGGGATAATGAAAATCGATACTTCCTCTGCAGGCGAGGAGCGGGCATGTGGTTGTTTTGTGCATGTATACACAGCTTTTGCAGGAAAAAGACTAGGCATTTTGCGAATCATGTAGTAAAATATAGGGATATATCGGCTGATTGTTTTGCGGAATAAGCAGATACGATAACCGATATCAATGGACTTTACAATTCAATGCTGGAGGCGTTTTTATGAATTATATCAGTACCCGAAACAACTGTGAGCCTGTGAGTGCCGCATCGGCAATTGCACAGGGTATGGTTCCTGCAGGCGGTTTATTTGTACCGCAGAGCATTCCTGCTCTTAGTGCGGATGAAATTGCATCGATGGCAGGCAAAAGCTATCAGGAGATCGCAAGATGGATTCTGGGCAAATATCTGACCGATTACACAGCGGAAGATATCGCAGACTGTGTAGCAGGTGCGTATAACACTAATTTTGATACTGCGGAAATTGCTCCGCTGGTAAAATTAAATGATAACGAATACATTTTGGAATTATGGCATGGGCCGACAGCTGCTTTTAAAGATATGGCACTGCAGCTGACACCTCGTCTGTTAGTAAAAGCAATTGAAAAGCTGGATTTAAAACAGGAGGTTATTATTCTGGTGGCAACTTCCGGTGATACCGGTAAAGCGGCTCTGGAAGGCTTCAAAAATGTAAAAGGCACCAGAATTATTGTGTTCTATCCGGCTCACGGGGTAAGCCGTGTGCAGGAACTGCAGATGGTAACCACCGATGGCGATAATACCTATGTGGTAGGGGTAGAAGGCAATTTTGACGACTGCCAGAGCGCAGTAAAAGAAATCTTTGCCGACCAGGCATTAAAAGAAACCATGGCGCAGAACGGCTATCAGTTCTCGTCTGCAAATTCCATCAACTGGGGCCGTTTACTGCCTCAGATTGTGTACTATTTTGCAGCGTATCTGAATCTGGTAAACCAGAAAGCTATTGCTTATGGTGATAACGTGGACTTTGTGGTTCCTACCGGCAACTTTGGCAATATTCTGGCTGCATGGTATGCAGGCCAGATGGGGCTGCCTGTGGGCAAACTGGTATGTGCATCCAATAAAAACCGCATTTTAACCGATTTCTTTGCAACAGGGGTATATGACCGCCGCAGAGACTTCTTCCAGACAAACAGCCCATCCATGGATATTCTGATTTCCAGCAATCTGGAACGGTTCCTGTTTGCGATGACCGGCAACAATGGGGATAAAGTGGCACAGTGGATGGATGCTCTGAAACAGGACGGCATCTTTACTGTGGATGCGGAAACCAAAGCCAATATTGATAAATTTGTAGTGGGCGGTGCTGCCGATGAAGCAGAAACACTGGCTATGATTAAGCAGTGTTATGTAGACCACGGCTACGTACTGGATACCCATACAGCGGTGGCATTAAAAGTAAGCCGGGAGCAGAATAGCGGCAATGTGGCTGTGGTAGACTCCACAGCACATCCTTGTAAATTTGTATCCAGTGTTCTGGCTGCGTTAAACGGTGCACCAAGTGAAAACAGCGAACTGGAACAGCTGGAAGAGCTGGTTGGCAAAACCGGTATTGCACAGCATAGCGGTCTGCAGGATTTAGACAAAAAGCCTGTGCGCCACAATATGGTTTGCGAAAAAGAAGGCATCAGCGCTGCGGTTCAGCAGATTCTGGGGCTGTAAGGAGTGTGCGCTATGGCAGATGGAATTATTCGCGCGTTAGCGTATGAGGGACAGGTTCGCGTATCGGCGGTTATCTGTACCGAGGCAGTGGAAACTGCACGGAAATGTCATGATGCGTTTCCGACCGCAATTGCGGCTCTGGGAAGAACTATGGCGAGCACGCTGCTGTTATCCTGGGGCTTAAAAGGTGAAGGCCATATTACATTGCGTATTTTTGGCGACGGGCCAATTGGCGGTATTATTGTAACAGGGGATGCCGATGGCAATGTAAAAGGCTATGTGCAGGAACCGCAGACCCATTTACCGTTAAATGCAAGGGGTAAACTGGATGTGGGCGGCTCTATCGGCAATGGGGATTTATATATTTCCAAAGATATCGGGCTCAAAGAGCCATACACCGGCAGTGTTCCTCTGGTAACCGGTGAGATTGGCGATGATGTTGCAAGCTATCTGATGACATCGGAGCAGACGCCTTCGGTCGTATCGGTAGGGGTTCTGGTAAATCCGGATTATTCGGTGGCTGCTGCAGGGGGTATTATTCTGCAGGCTATGCCGAACTGTGATGAGGCCGTGCTGGATGATTTAGAGGCAAAACTGCAGGGCGTGCGTCCTGTGAGCACACTGATTAACGAAGGCGCTTCTGTGGAAGATATCATCCAGAATTATCTGCCTGGTGTAGAAGTGCAGTTTTTAGAAAGCTATCCGGTACAGTGGAAATGCAACTGCAGCCGGGAACGTATCAGCGGTCTGTTAAAGAGTATCGGTGTAGACGAACTGGAAGATATGATTGAACGGGATGGCGAAACAGAAGTGACCTGTCATTTCTGCAGCACTCGTTATCACTTTGATAAACATGAGCTGGAAGAGCTTTTAGTTAGTATGAAAGAAGACCTGGCGCAGGCATAAAAGGATGTGTATTCCATGGAGTATCAGTCCTGTCTGGACTATCTGAGCACAAACTGTACACGAAATGTTCCGGGAGGGCTGGAACGCACAAGACGCATGGCGGAACTGACCGGAAATCCCCAGGAGGCGCTCTGCACCATTCATATTGCAGGCACCAATGGAAAGGGCTCGACTGCTGCGATGATTTCTTCGATGCTGGAAGAGGCAGGGTATCGGACAGGCCTGTTTACATCGCCTCATCTGGAGTGTTACGAAGAACGGATCCGTATAAACGGGCAGCTGATTCCGCAGAGTGATTTTGCTGAGGTTTTAACGGTGCTGATTGAGCAGGTGATTCCGGTGCTTCTGCAGGAAGGCATGCACCATCCAGGAGAATTTGAACTGCTGACGGTGGCTGGATGGATGTATTTTCGTGGAAAGACCGATTTTGTGGTATCGGAGACGGGCTTAGGCGGAACGCTTGACCCGACCAACCTGATTACCAGGCCGGTGCTGACCGTCATTACGCCTGTCAGTCTGGATCATTGCCAGATTCTTGGAAATACAGTGGCGGAAATTGCCGGAGAGAAAGCCGGTATTTTAAAGCAGCAGGTGCCTCTTATATTGGCTCCGCAGCATCCCGATGCGCTGCAGGTGATTGTGCAGAAGGCCGATGACATGCAGGTGCCGGCAACCATCCTGCGGCAGAGTGATATCGCAGGCAAGCCGCTAAATATTGCCATGCAGGGCAGTTATCAGCAGATGAACGCCCATACCGCTATGGCGGCTGTAGAAAATTTAAGGCTGCGCGGCCTTATCCATATTACCGATGCCCAGATAAAAGAAGGGCTGCAGAAGGCATTCTGGCCGGGAAGAATGGAGTATCTGGATTTAGGTGAAAACCGGGCGGTTCTTTTAGATGGTGCTCACAATCCGGCAGGGATTGCAGCACTGGCGGAAAATATCAGAACGCTGTATGGGGATAAAGAATTAGTTCTGTTCTTATCTATTCTGGATGATAAAGAACAGCTGACCATGCTTCAGGAGATTTTACCTTTGGCCTCGGCGGTGGTGCTGACCCATCCGGCCTATAATATGCGTGCGCAGAACTGGAAAGAGCTTGAAAATCAGGTGCAGGAACTGATGCCGGGCCATCCGTGTCGTGTTTATGATGACTATCGGGAAGGGCTTCAGAAAGAACTGGCAGGGCTGCAGGCGGGGCAGATGCTCTGCATTACCGGGTCCTTATATCTGCTGGGGGACTGCCGAAAGCTTCTGCATGCGTATCTGTAACATAAGCCTGAATACAGTAAACCGAATATAATCGAGAATAAGAGACCTTTCGCATTAGCGGGAGGTCTTTTTTGTATGCGTCTGAATATGCATAAATATATAACAGAGGGAAAGGGGGCCGTCTATGAACTGGATGGAACTGTTTCGGAAAGGCGCCGGAAGGCTGCTTTCTGTAATTCTGCTGTTTGCGTTTGTACAGTTTACAGGCGGATATCTGATTGAGCAGCTGAGTAAAAACACGGATACAATGCCGGATCTGGCAGTGGAAGAAAAAGTGGAAAAGCAGATGGTTCTGCAGCTGGAGCCTGTCATGTATTATACCGTACAGCTTGGCTCCTTTGAAACAGCAGAGGAAGGACAGGCCTGTATTGACCGCATGGCGGAAGCCGGCTACCGGGTGGCAGTATCCGATGGGCCTCCATATCAGATCAGCCTGGGCTGTATGGGAAAAAAACCGTCGCTTCAGGATTTTCCGGAGGAAATCAGAGCGTTCAGCAGGGATGTATTTGTACAGACTGGAATCTTAAATGAGACTGCGCTGGAGTTTTCTGCGGATGACCGTCTGCAAATGGAACAGACAGCCGCCTTGTTAAGCAATTACGATGTAGTGCTGCGGCATTCCCTTCAGATGTTTCAGGATTTTCGATATGAGGCATGCAGCGAAGAAACCTGGAATGCTATGACAGCGCAGATTACGGAGGAACTGCAGGTGATAGAGCAGTCGGCAGAAGGGCTCTTAGAGGATACAGCAGCTAATCAGGCTGCAGAAAAAATAGAAGGATTGAAAGAGGCAACCGTACAGTATCGAATAAGTCTGCAGCAGATGAAAGAGCAGAAAACCGACCGTGCTGTCCTTATGGCACAGAGCTGTCTTCTGGATGTCATTGAAAAATATCATAGCTTCATAGTTTTTGAGAATAGCTATAAATTATATTTGTGAATTTGTGAAATTTTTTATTGCGTATTATAAAAACCGCAGGTATAATATTATGTGGAAAAAAATGAAGCAGTTTAACAAAGGGGATGTATGATTTGAAAGAGTTAAAAATCCCGGAAGCTACAGTCAGCAGATTATCCGTATATTCCAGATATTTAACAGGCGTTGAAGAGCAGGGGATTATTAATATTTCCTCTGGTGAAATTGCGGAAGGTGTGGGCGGTACACCGGCTCAGGTACGTAAGGACCTGGCTTATTTTGGTGAGTTCGGGACACGTGGTGTCGGATATAATGTAAAACAGCTGAACCATGAAATCATGGGTATTCTGGGCCTGAAAAAGGGCTGGAATATGATTTTAATCGGTGCAGGCAATCTGGGTTCGGCGTTAAGTCAGTATCGTGGTTTTCAGGCACGCGGTTTTAATATTGTTGCCGTATTTGATAACGATATGAATAAAGTAGGGCTGAAACTGAATGGTCTGCCTATTTATGCAGTGAATCAGATGGCAGAGTTCGTTGATAAAAACGATATTTCCATCGGGATTATCACTGTGCCTTCGGAATATGCGCAGGATATTGCAGATATTTTAGTGGAAACAAAAAGCATCAAAGGCATTCTGAACTTTGCTCCTGTGGTTCTGACCATTCC
>DAISWV010000100.1:0-5923 GCA_036826195.1 Peptococcaceae bacterium
AATCAATGCCCAGTTCCAGCGCTTTTAATGTTGGCTCGATACCAGCCGCACCGCTCATAGCCCCCACCATCATATCAGTAGGGAACTGCTCTAACGCCTGTAAAACACCATGCATACCGCATAATACAGTCATGTTTGTATTTCTGTTTTCCTGTTTGAACTTCTCATAGGCGGATGGTTCTGTGATAACCACACACTTCGGCTGATATTTCTCTGCCTGCTGCAATAATAACTGCCAGTTGCTGTGCCCTGCCAGAATGGTTACCTCAAACCAACCCGGGAATGCATCCACAACCTGCAGGGTCTGGGTACCGATGGAACCGGTTGCCCCCAGGACTGCTAATCGTTTCATAACGATCCCTCCTGTCATATCTAAAGAAAATCTATTTCATTATCGAATTAAAAAAAGAAAAATGTTGCTGTAGTGCTGTACAGACTACCACTCACATAATTCACCATCAGAATGCAGTAATACATCATTGGTGCCGCCAGCATTACACTGTCGAAGCGATCCAGAAAACCGCCATGACCCGGCAGGATTTTACCCGAGTCTTTCACGCCATAATAGCGTTTCAGCATGCTTTCCATTAAATCACCGATTAAACCGATAATTGCCACTGCAATCCCGATAAATACCGGAGCCACTAATGGCATTAAGTTAAAGTACAGGTTCATCAGGAACAGGGCAATACAGGTAATGATAATACCGCCGATAGTGCCTTCCACACTTTTTTTCGGGCTGATTGCACCCCATGGACGGCGTTTCCCAAACCAGGTGCCGATAAAATATGCTCCGGAATCATTGGCCCACATTGCCAGAAAGGCCATAAACACCAGTACGCGGCCATTATCCATATTACCCAGCAGAATCAGATGGGATAACGTCCAGCCGATATAAATCAGTGCCATAAAGTTTACTGCGATGTCCACCACATCAAATTCTGGAAAATGAAATACAGCATGCCCGAACACCAGACAGAATGTTATCAGTATACCCAGTGTTAACCAGTTGGATACACCCAGCCAGCTGCATAAAAACATAGCCCATACACCAAACAGGACCGGCACAAACAAAATCTGATGACGACCTTTTGCCATAGTATATAATTCATGTGTCGCAACCGTTCCCAGAACAAATACAAAAAATGCAAACGGAGCACCGCCCAGATACATCAGCAGAAGTAAAATAGGCACACCCACAATTGCGGTCATAATTCTCTGTTTCAACGTTTATTCACTCCTTTATTTTCCTAACCCGCCAAAACGCCTGTCACGGTTCTGATACTCCCAGATAGCCTGCCATAAATGCTCTTTGCCAAAATCCGGCCACAGGATATTGGTACACCAGAATTCACTGTATGCAATCTGCCATAAAAGAAAATTGCTCACCCTTAATTCCCCGGACGGACGAATCAGCAAATCCGGATCAGGCTGCCCTGCTGTATACAGATAATTGCTAAACAGAGTTTCATCAATATCATCCAGCGTCAGCTTTCCATTCTGCACATCAGCACAGATATTTTTTGCCGCACGTACAATTTCCTGCCGACCTCCATAATTTAACGCAACATTCAGAACAATATTGGTATTCTGTTTTGTCAGTTCAGCAGCGGCCACGATTTTATCATAAGTCTTTCCGGTTAAACGGCTGATATCTCCAATCGGATGAATGCGAACACCTTTCTCATGCATATAATCCAGCTCTTTATCCAGAAATTCCACAATTAACTCCATCAGTGTATTCACTTCATCGGCAGGACGTTTCCAGTTTTCTGTCGAAAAAGCATACACCGTTACATAATGAATATCCAGCTCATCTAATGCCAGCACCAGACTTTTTAAAGCCTGCACACCCATTCGATGACCGGCAGTGCGAACCAGCCCACGGCTTTTTGCCCAGCGGCCGTTTCCATCCATAATCACAGCGATATGCTTCGGCATTGGTTTCTGCCGGATATCTTCCAGTGTCACTTTCATAAGAATCTCCCTTTTCGCTACAGGCAAACAGATTACCTGTAGAAAATTTACAGTACTCTTTATTATAATATGTCTACCGTCATAAAGCAAGAATCGAAGCCGATTTGCTCTATTCTTTTTGTTTCCCGTTTCAATATAAAAATTCCTGTTTTTCTGCCTTTCTGCATAGAATATTCTAACAAATAAACTCTCTTCCAGAAAGGATCGACTCCATTGCTTTTATCATCAAGCGTTGTTCCGCTTTTATTTCTTCTTCAGGCAATCACACTCATTTTATTCTGGCATCAATGCTTTATACATCCTGTTTGGAGAAGACAGCATCAGAACACACTATTTGTGTTTCTTGCTCCCTTTCTGCTGGGCTGCATACTTCTCTGGCTGGATTTTCGTCTGCTTTCTGCTAACTCTCTGCGCCAATGGCATACTCTGTTTTGCGGCTTTTACACATTGACAGTATTACTGATTCTTCCTCAGTGGTATAAACTCATGTGGCAATCGTTACAAAGCCTTTCTGTGCCTGATGATTCCGACACCTTTCGGCTATTCTATATTGCATTCTTTTCTCTCATTATGATGATAGCCGTCATATTTTTCTTTGCATTATATTATCTCTGGATGAATCATTTGTCTGGTTTGTCGCAGGGACTCCGCGGCGCGGTATACGGTTATCAGCCAATCCTTCTGAATTTTGCTACAGCCTTTCACTTCAGCTTCTGCTGTTATTTTTCGTTAGGTTATGGTGAGTATGCGCCTTACGGGAACTGGTTTTGCTTTCTGATTTTTCTGGAATGCCTGCTTGCTTTTATAAACAACGCAGTTATTATCTGCTATGCATTTCATTTGCTATTTAAAAAAGAATAAGGCTGACGTAATTTTCCGTCAGCCCAGGTATTATTGCTTGTATTTATGATTGTGTCTCTTCTGCTCTTTTACGATACATCAAAAATGTATACGCCGGTTCGCCGGCATGATGTTCACAGAACAATTTCTCATAATTATCCAGATTCACTTCCGGGAAATACGTATCACCTTCGGGAGCTGTATCCACTAAGGTTAAGTCCAGATAATCGGCATAGTTTAATGCCTCCCTGTAAAGTCGTTCACCGCCGATAATAAACACTTTCTCACCGCCTGCAAGATGCAAGGCCTCGGTAAGCGACCGCACAATCCTGCAGCCGGAAATCTCATTACTGGTGGATGTGACCACAATATTTTCTCTTCCTGGGAGAGGACTTCCAATGCTCTCAAAAGTACGTCGCCCCATAATCACGGTATGGCCTGCAGTCAGTTCCTTAAAGCGGTGCAAATCTTCAGGGATATTCCATGGAATCTGCCCATTGTTCCCAATTACACGATTTCGCGCTACCGCTGCTATCAGATGCAGTTCGACCTTCTTCTGTACAGTCATTACAGACACTCCTTTTTCAAATGACGCAGCATGTTTTTCGCAAATTCTTCTGCCTGCTTGTCAATATCCGGAATTTTGTTAATACTGAACGGATCATTGGCGGTTGCCATCATAGAAAAATTTGCAGGAAGCAGAAACGTTTTATTCATATTGAGCGCACCCATAATCTGTTTTGCTACGATATCGCCCCCGCTGTAACCCGATACCACAATACAAAACACTGCCTTGTTATAAAAACGAGTGCGGCTGAATAATGCCGTCAAGCGATTAATAAACGCTGCTATATTGGCACTGACTGCATCATTATAATTTGGACACAATACAACCAGAGCATCACATTCCAGAATCGCTGGATATACTTCCTCTACAATCATTCCGCCATAGAAACAGTTGTAGGTTTCTCCAAAGTGCCGGCATGTCTGGTACGGACAGCCATTACAATCTACCACTGTACCATTCTGCAGAGATAATTCCCTGATATCACAATCATGCTCCAAATGCTGTCGTACTTTTCCCCACAGTGTCAAAGTGTTAGATGTCTTCCGGTTACTGGCATGTACTGCCAGAATTTTCGGGCGTTCATGCAAAGGCAATTTGAAAGCGAGCAGCTGTTCAATTAATCCGCGTGCCAGCTTCTGATACGCACCTATGCGGTCAGTTTCCAGATTACGAGCCTGTATCAGGAAATTATCCAGCGATGCGGTTCCTTCCACTAAAGGTTTTCCCGGAAACATACATCCGCACAAACTTGCTGCAAACACAAGCTCTCTAGCCTCGGCCTTTGTGTATAATTCACTGCCGGCATCCACCATAATCGAGCCCACACAACCCGTTAAAGAGTCTGGATGTTTACGCATCGTGCGTAAAAGACGCTGGTATTCTATATTGATACCGTCAGTTCCAAGGTTCAGCACAAACAGAATTCGTCGATTCTTTACAGGTTCAAACTCTTCTGCTTTGCGCCAGATTTCTACCGTATATCCTTCTATTGCCTGTTCCAGAATCTGCTGCTGGCGCTCATTTACTTCCATCTCGTCATCTTCTGGCATGATAATCAAAAAATCAGTCTGCTGCATATAATCACCTCACTATATCTATCTTTTTTATCGGCAGACAGGCAGCAAATTTATCAGAACGACTTCTGCTTTACGATGGACATTTGCGAAGATTGTTTCATGCGTAAAAGATAACGTCTTGCAACGCGAAACAATCGAGCATGACCTTTTGCACTATCCATACTTATTTGAGTATGACAATGTCCAGCATTAAACAGAAGAGTGAAGATAATTTCCTGCCTTGTCTGCCTACATGATTATTTAGACGCAGTGTCCGCTTAACTCATCCACAACAGCCCGTAACCGGTTTAATAATTGAGCCGGCAGCGGCAGATGCTCTAATTCTATGCCATATACGGTGCTGCGGTTTTTAGCCCCCATAAAAATACCGCCCAGATAATTGGAGCTGTAATGCCATTCTCCGCGAATAGTCAGTAAAATCGAAATCGCTGCCGATGAAATTGCCGGTGCAATATATGGTTTATAACCCAGAGCCCGCACTTCCAGATTGGCCTCTACTGTTTTTTTGGTTAACTCCATAGAAAGCTCGTGATTATAATTAGTAATGCTGTCGGCAATAACCAGTTGCTGTCCATGAGGCCCGTAGGCTCTGCCTTCCGTTAAAAATTGGGTAAAGCGCGCATCCTGTTTGGCATAATACGCTGCGCGACTGTTCATAACCCCAAGACCGTAGCCCTGTACCTGTTCCGGACGCAGCCCTTTCCCATCAAACACACCATTTTCATCCTCATTGCTGGCTTTCCATACCCGTTGACATAATGGATCCACAGGGTCCGACACCACTGCAAACAGCCCCTGAAAACCAGCCTCACGAGCCAGTTTCCCGTACTGACTGATAATGGAACTATTTTCCTCCAGCTGTACCATACGCACGTCTTTGACTTCCGAACCCACAGGAGGGATTGCTTTGGATGCGCAGAACACAAATACATCACACTGAAATAATTCATTCTGCTTCAGCACTTTTACATGAGGCATCGTATCATACTGCCACGGATAGGCAATCTGGTTGATTTCATGCTCCCAGCGTTTGCAGAGATTTTCGTTAAAATCATAAATACCGATTTCTTTTATGCAATCTCCGCCTAACAGCGACATACCAATTAAGAGAGTGCCGCCTACATCTCCCATGGCAAGAATATGCACTGTTTTCTTTTCATTATTCAAATGATGTGACAGCTGTTTCGAAAACATGGTCTCATCTGCACAGATTCCCATAAGCCGACCTTCATCGGCTTTATGGGCAAGCCATTCCGGTACCGCTTCCATACGATCCGCTAAATTATTTAACTGATTTGTATCCAAACACCATAAATCTTCCGCTGCATCTGCCAGATAACCGCGGTGATTGATACGATACACTGTTTTTCCTGCACCGCTGCGATTAGACAGATATACAAGTTTTTCAGCCTGCATGGCTTCCAGTTCATTTATTTCTGCTACGTGACGCAGCGGAGTACGT
>DAISWV010000101.1:0-1861 GCA_036826195.1 Peptococcaceae bacterium
TCCTCTTTCATTCGTTTCGCCTCGCAGTCGTTTTATATGACACTGATTTTTGTGCATTATACCTGATTTTATTCGCAAATGCAATCATAAA
The DNA here is from genome assembly GCA_036826195.1 of Peptococcaceae bacterium. Taxonomy (GTDB): domain Bacteria; phylum Bacillota; class Peptococcia; order Peptococcales; family Peptococcaceae; genus UBA7185. The sequence continues at coordinate 92 of DAISWV010000101.1, forward strand.
GATATATACCGGAACTGCCGATGACCGGAACCAGCTGCCTTGACAATATTGTAACCTATTCCCGAAGTTTCCTTAACATCTAGGCCGCGTATCTGTGTTATACTGCTGGACACGAAAACAGGAAATGATTTACAACCCTGCCATCGTAATATGCAGCAGAGAGGAATGACGCAATGGACGAAGAACAGCAAGAGGCATGCTGTAAAAGCGGAGCAAAACTGCATCCGATTACAGAGATTGATTTAGAAACGGGGGAAATAATTTATGACAATGAGAAAGAAATATCGTCGGGGCTTAGGGAAGAGAATTTCCCGGCGCCTGAACAGAGAAATTCCAATGGCTCCGAGAACAAAAAGGCTGCGGCTGAAACACCGACGGATCGATACACTAGAACGCACACGTCAGAGCCTGATGCAGGATGCGGTGGGCAGAGCTGCCTGGGACTACTGGGAAGAGATGTGCCGGCGGAATCCGAAACTGGAGGAACTGGCACAGAAGCTGCCTCGTTAACACTGCCTCCGGGCAAAGAGGGCATGCGTTTTCAGAGGACAACGGTGCACAGCATCCAGCTGTCGGAAGAGGATGAGGCAAGGATGCAAAGGCCGCTGGCAGTGCTGAATAGCGCTCTGCCGGTGAGTGAGGAGCCGTATACACAAAGCGATTACGGCAATGCGCGGCGGTTTTTAGATCGCAACGGTGCATGTGTGCGGTACTGCCCGGAGGAAAAGCGCTGGTATCTGTATAACGGTGCCAAATGGGTGCCATCCCCTGAGGAGGAAGTGCAGCGGCAGGTGCGTAATGCGTTGTTTCGCTCTCATGAGGAGGAACAGGCACAGCTTGAGGCAGAACACAACAATGCCGAAGCGGCAAAGAGCGAGGCGGCCCGTATCCGCTGCGGTAAAATGAGCACCATCAAAAACTGCATGGAGGCCGCAGCGCTGGACTGTTTTATTCATCCGTACCAGTTTGATGCCGACATTTATAAATTCCATGCCGCAAACGGCTCGGTGCATCTGAAAACCTTTGAAAGAACCCTGTATCACACATCGGGTGATTTTAACACCAAAACAGCAAGGGCCGAGCTGTACGAGGGTGCAGTCGATGCCCAGGATGACTGCCCGATGTGGGTGCGCTTTGTGAAGCAGTGCTGTATGTACGATAAAGATCTTTATCTCTATGTGCAGGCAGCTGCTGGATATTCCATTTTAACAGGCGATATACGGGAACAGAAGGCATTCTGCCTGTTAGGGAGCGGCCGCAATGGCAAATCGCTGTTTATCAATGTGCTGGCCTATATTGCCGGCGACTATGCGAAAAAACTGGAATCCTCTGTGCTTTGTACCGACCGGTACGGCCGCAAGAGCGATGAAACGGAAAAAGAGCTGTATCGCATCCGGGGGAGCCGCTTTGTGTATTCCAACGAGTTTTCTCAGAGCAGCATTTTAAACGAGAGCTTTCTAAAAACCATCACTGATGGCGGCATGATTACCTGCAGACCGATGTATCGGGAAAGTCTGGAGTACCTGCCCACCTATACCCTGTGGTTTTCCACCAATCATATGCCGAATCTTCGCGCTATGGATGAGGGCATTCGCCGCCGCATTGTGGTGATTCCGTTTCGCAATCATCTCAAGCCGGAGGAGGTAGACCGCAATCTGGAGGCAAAGCTCTTGAGCGAAGCCAATGGCATTTTAGCATGGCTCCTGCAGGGCTACTATCGATATCACCACAGCGGCCTTGTGCCGCCGCAGGCTGTCATCGATGCCACCG
>DAISWV010000101.1:1961-5922 GCA_036826195.1 Peptococcaceae bacterium
TGTTCTTATAAGTATTTTTCATGTTTTTTGTATCTTGTATCCCGTTTGTTGACGATTGACAGAAAATGCGCTAAAATACAAGCTAGATATATAATTGCAACATTATGATGATTCTGATGCAAGAGCAAAGCGAAAGTGGGAGATGCTTATGAAACAGGCAAAAATCACAGCGTATGCAAAAATTAATCTGGTGCTGGATGTTCTGCGCAAACGGGAGGACGGCTTTCATGAGGTAGCCATGGTGATGCAGGCTATCGATTTAGCCGATACCATTCATCTGAAAGAGGCGCAGAGAAACTGGCTTCATACCGATAATAGACATATTCCGCCAAACATGAACAATCTGGCGATGAAAGCAGTGCTGTTAATGCAGGAGCGGTTTTCGCAGGTAAAACCTCTAGAGGTAACGCTGGAAAAACGCATTCCCGTAGCGGCAGGCCTTGCCGGCGGCAGCACCGACTGTGCAGCTGTGATGCTTGGCATCAATAAAATGTACAACCTGAATCTGTCGCTGGCGGAGCTGGAGGCTTTAGGCGCAGAGCTTGGCTCTGATATTCCGTTTTGTATGGGCGGACCGACAGCGCTGGCAACCGGCCGCGGTGAACAGATTAAAGCTCTGCCGCACTGCCCGGATATATACCTGGTGCTGGTGAAGCCGTCTTTTGGCGTATCGACTCCAAAAGTGTACGGCAATCTGCGCGTGGAGGAACGCAAAGAGCATCCGGATGTAGAAGCGTGTATCCGCGCACTGAAAAATCAGAATGCGGCGCAGGTAATCGACAGCATGGGCAACCTCTTAGAGCAGAGTACTTTTGAATTGCAGCCGGAGGTAAAAACGCTGAAAGAGGACATGATGAAAGCCGGATGTGCGCATGTGCTGATGAGCGGCAGCGGGCCTACCGTATTTGCGGCCTTTGCCGATGAAGCCGAGGCGCAGGCGTATTATCAGAACATTAAAAGCAAATATCCTGGTGCGATTTTTGCCCGCACCGTAAATCAGAACATGTTAGAGGAAAGGGTGGCACTTTATGGCACAGACTGAACGCAAATTATTACCAATTAAATTAGACGGCTACAAACCGCTGCGCGATGTGGTATTTGAAACCATGCGCGATGCGATTATCACACAGGTGTTAAAACCGGGTGAACGCTTAATGGAGATTCAGCTGGCCGATGAAATGGGTGTCAGCCGTACACCGGTGCGCGAAGCAATCCGCAAGCTGGAACTGGAAGGCCTGGTGGTTATGGTGCCTCGCAAAGGCGCTTACGTAGCAGGCGTATCCATGAAAGACATTCATGAAGTATACGAAGTGCGCTCTGCACTGGAAATGCTGGCCGTAAGCTTGGCAGCAGAACGCATTACCGATGAGGAGCTGGATGCTCTGGAACGCCAGGTGCTGAAAGAATCCGAAGCGGAAGATCAGGATGATGCGGACATCGACAACATTATTTACATCGACAGCACCTTCCACGATATCATTTATCAGGCAGCGCACAACCAGCGTCTGGTGCAGTTTGTAAATATTCTGCAGGAACAGCTGCAGCGCTTCCGCGCGGCTTCTCTGGCTCGTCCGGGCAGAAGCAAAACCGCACTGGAAGAACACAAAAAAATCGTGGAGGCATTATCGGAACGCAACGGCGAACTGGCAGCAAAACTGGCTCGTGAACATATCGAAAATGCCGAAAATGCTATGATTGCCAGCATGGAGGAAAACGGCGAGCTGTTTGACCGGAACTAACGGGATGCAGTTCAATAGAGGAATGTTACAGACGGGAGAAACGTGCATGTGGATGCATGATGGATACCCGTCTGTTTTTTTGCGGAATTTTCAAAATAAAATGCATAAAAGTCCACCGGATAAAAACAGTTGTGGACAATTATTTTTCTGTTGCGCACATTTTGCCAATTATTGGCTTGAAAAACATGGAGTTTTATAGTACGATATGTTATATAGTCATAAAACGGTTTTATTGATTAGATTTCGTTATGACGCAATAAGAACTATGACAAAAAGGGATGGTGGCCAATATGGTAATCACAGACGTAAGAATCCGGAAACTGCACTCCGAAGGTCGCATGAAAGCAATTGTATCGATTACATTCGATGATGCCTTCGCAGTACACGACATCAAAGTAGTAGAAGGCGATAAAGGGCTGTTCGTGGCAATGCCTAGCAAACGCATGCCAGACGGCGAATACAAAGACATCGCCCATCCTATTTCCAGCGGTGTACGTGAAATGGTACAGAGCGCTGTATTAAAAGAATACGAGATTGCTCTGGCAGCTGCGGAAGCTGCAGCAGAAGCAGAGGCTGCATCGGAAGAAGAATAAGATATAAACTGTGGACACAGGTATAACGCTTTGTGTTCACAGTTTTTTTGTGTGTAAATCGTATTCTTTGCATTTTCTTATCGCAGGTTATTTTATCCAGCAACGGTGCATGATATAATAACGGTATAAGTTTTGTTTACGGGGGAATGGATATGGAATCCATGCAGGATATTTATAAACGCCGCTGGCTGATTTTTGCAGCCATCACCATGTGCACGTTTATCAGTTGTGTTGATGCCAGCAGTGTCAATGTAGCGCTGCCGGGCATGGCGGATGAGCTGAGAGTTACCATGGCCGGTATTGAATGGGTGGTAACCGCTTATACGCTGGTGATTATCTGCCTGATTCTGGTGTTCGGCAAGCTGGGGGATACCATCGGTAAGGATAAAGTATTTAAAGCCGGGATTTTAGGCTTTTTAGCCGGAGCGATTATCTGCTTTTCGGCACGGACCTATGCCATGCTGCTTATCGGCCGTGTGGTGGAGGGTGTTGGTTCGGCAGCAACTATGGCCAACAGCCAGGGGCTGATTGTGCAGGTGTTTCCAGTCCATGAGCGCGGCAAGGCGCTGGGTTTATCGGGAAGCACGGTGGCGCTGGGCACCATGGTTGGGCCGTCGCTGGGCGGCTTTATTGTATCGATTCTGGACTGGAACTGGATTTTTGCCATGGATATTCCGCTGGCGCTGTTATCGTTTATTCTGTGCAGCCGATATCTGCCGAAGTTTGACGATGCAAAAGCAGACCACCGTATTGATATCGGCGGCTCCCTGCTGTTTATGGTGATGATTTTGTGCGTCTATGGCGGCGTAAAACTTTTACAGGCAGGCAGCAGCTATTATCTGTACTGCATTCTGATTCTGGCGGCAGCGGCTGTGTTTGGGATTCTGTTTGTGCGCTGGGAAACGAAAAGCGACCACCCGATGCTGAATCTGGATATGTTCAAAAACAAGCTGTTTGTGGTCAGTGTATTCTGTGCCATGCTGATGTTTTTTTCTATCTCAGGGCATAATTTTATCCAGCCGTTTTATCTGCAGAAGGTGCAGCTGTTAGATGCGGCGCATACCGGGCTGTTAATGATGGTATATTCGGTTACCATGTTTGTGGTGGCGCCATTCAGCGGACAGCTGTCCGATAAAATCGGCTCGGAGTTTTTGTGCTTTGTGGGGCTTTGCATTGCATCGGCGGCGCTTCTGGTGTTATCGACACTGGGCGTGGATTCGTCGCTGGGTATTTTCTTAATCGGCTCCATGATGCTGTCCATCGGCAATGCCATGTTTCAGTCGCCCAATACCTCGCTGATTATGTCTACGGTGGCAAAAAACCAGACCGGTATTGCAGGCAGCATCAACGGCCTGGCGCGCAATCTGGGCAACGTATTTGGCATTTCGCTCTCCACCGTACTCTTGTATAATATTATGAGCGGCATATTAGGCGTTAACGTGATGAATTTTGTAGAAGGTGAGGAGCTGGCTTTTGTAACCGCTATGCAGTGGGTATACCGGTTTATGGCTTGTATCAGCATCACCGGTGCCGTATTAACCGGCATCCGCTGGAAGAAGCGTAAAGAGAAGAAGTAAGAGAGTGTGATTCTATGAAGAAATACAGCTTTGGATGTTATCAACTTGAAAT
>DAISWV010000102.1:0-5859 GCA_036826195.1 Peptococcaceae bacterium
ACAGGATTATTTTTTCACAATAGCATCGGCAAATCGCTGCAGCGGCAGAAGCATCAGCACCACAATGCTTAATGCGCCTTCCAGCCCATTGCTCATCATATTATATACAATGGAATACACCCATGGATTCATGCCTTCCGGTGCATAGGCGCCAAAGTAAATGGCACCGGATAAAATATTGCAGCTTACGCTTAAAAGCACGGCAATTGCTGCACCCAGAAAGACTTTGCCTTTCTGCTGATACCCCCAGAACCCGGCCAGCCCTAAAAAGGTATAAGGCAGAATATAATCCAGCAGAAACTGCGCCGGATGCACAATATACACGCCGTTAATCATAGACAGTACGCCCAGCACCAGGCCGCATGCAAGCCCTGCCCGGTTTCCTAAAAGCACTGCCAAAAGCATTACCGGCATCATAGAGCATAAACTGACACTGCCGCCATACGGCATGGTAAACAGCTTAATGCTGTTTAATACAAATGCGATTGCTGCAAATAATGCAATCATAACCAAAGTTCTTACGCTTGAATTTCTCATAGTGGTTTCCTCCGCTGGTATTATCCAGATCAGGTTTGAGGGTCGATAGATGTCTATCTCTCAGCCGTAGCGCCCCTACCTACTCTAAATATTATTTTTTTATCTGCAAAAGATTATAACATGTTCTTCTTTTCCATGCAACAAAGTGATATTTATTATCAGTATATTCATATAGCACAGGCTCGCACTTTTGCACGGGTGCTAAAAAAGCGAAACGCCGGAAACAGTTCCGGCGTTTTATACTGCTTGTTATACTCCACATCATGGTTCTTTCGATGCTGCATCGTTCTTTTTTGCCATCGGCAGCAATCCGGCCAGCAGGGTCATCATGCCTTTAGGGCACGGGCAGCCCTGCATATTAATAATCGTTCCCTGATAAAGCTCATAGGTTACATGGCAATGATTGGAGCAGTTTGGACAGGTAAATTCCATCATCTTATTTATTTTTCAGAATGTCTTTTGTAGTTCTGGAAATTTTCAGAACATTCAGGGTTCTCTGTGCGTTCAGTTCTTCTCTGGTTTTACCGGAATAATCTTTTAAGCCTTTCCCGGTTTTGATACCCAGTGTGCCTGCCTGCAGCATTTTTACCGCCATAGGGCTTGGCTGTTTATCGTCACACAGGGTTGGATAAATCAGCTGACCAACGCCTGCTGCCACATCCCAGCCGATGTAATCCATCAGTTCCAGCGGGCCTTCAAAGGATGCTTTTAAGCCCTGGTTTGCCATAAATGCGGTGTCTACATCTTCCGGGCTTGCCAGACCGTTATCTACCAGGTAGCTGCATTCACGCAGCAGAGCCGCTGTTAAACGGTTTACAATAAACCCCGGCACATACTTATTTAAAACTGCCGGTGCTTTTTCAATGCTTAACAACAGAGCACGAACATCATCCAGCAGGTCCTGTTCGGTCTGAGGGCCTGCAACCACTTCTACCAGCGGAATTACATGGGACGGGTTGTTAAAGTGTGCAATTAAAACACGTTCCGGATGGCTTACTTTTACAACATCGTACACATTCATAGCGGAGGTGGTACTTGCCAGAACTGCATCCGCACGGCATGCCTGATCCAGAGAAGCAAATACATTTGCTTTGATTTCTGGAACCTCCGGTACTGCCTCGATTACCAGGTCAGCATCTGCCACTGCACGGTAATCGGTGGAGTAAGACAGATATTTCCCGGTATTTGCTGCCTGTTCTGCTGTGATGAATTCGTTTTCCAGCATAATCTGAACATTGGAAGCCACCATTTTTTTCGCTACTTCCAGTGCTTCTTCTTTTACATCAATAACCACGGTTTCATAGCCATGGGCTGCAAATGTCTGCGCAATGCCATGGCCCATAGTGCCGGAACCTACAACACCGATTTTTTTAAATTCTCTCATTTTAAAAACGCCTCCTAGAATGCAAAGCCGATTTTCACGTCGGTCATAACGTTGATGATAGATGGTTTATCCTGAGCCAGAGCGCGGTCAATAGCAGGGCCGATTTCTTCCGGTTTGGTTACCTGTTCACCGTAGCAGCCAACCACTTCAGCCATTTTTTCGTAGTTGGTGTCGCGCAGGTACAGGCCTACAAATTCTTTATCCTGACCGCTGCGTTTTGCTTCGGAGTTTTTGATCATACCCCAGCAGGAGTCGTTTAAAATAACCGTTGTAATGTTAATGCCGTAACGCATCATGGTATCGTATTCCATAGCACCGTAACCAAATGCGCCATCCCCTGTTAACAGAATAGCTTTTTTATCCGGATGCGCCAGTTTTGCCGCCATTGCATATGGAACACCCACACCCAGAGGCCCAAAGCTGCCGGTTGCAATGGTTAACAGCTGGCCAGGGCCCATTGCAGGCAGCAGCATGTTACCCCAGGAAGCAGTATCGCCGCCGTCAATAACGACGATGGTATCTTTATCGATACGCTGACGCAGTTCTGCACACAGTCTTAACGGATGAATCGGAACCTGCGGGCTTGTAAATGCCTGCCCCATAAAACCAACCATCGCATCGCGGGATTCTACCAGCTGGCCAATCCATTCTTTGTGGTCGCCAGGCTCCATGGCTTCTGTCAGCTGCGCCACGATTGTTTTTGCATCGCCAACCAGCCCCAGAGCGATATCCAGCTGGTCTGTAATGGCAGCGCCGTTGATATCGATTCTTAAAACTTTTGCTGTTGGAGGGAATGCTTCTTTGGATAAGGTGTAACCGGTACGGGTACCAATCATAATTACCAGGTCCGCGTTCTGTAACGCTGCCGCACATACCGGATGTTTATCGGAACCGATGCACATAGCCAGTGGATGATAATCCGGCACCAGACCTCTTGCTGCGTTTCTTGTAAAGACAGGAATATTGCCTTTTTCAACAAAAGCGGTTACCTCTTCTGCTGCGCCGGACCAGAATGCGCCGGAACCAACAATTGCGATTGGCATTTTTGCATTCTGAATCATTTCTACCGCTTTTGCAATATCAGCCTGCGATGCAGCCGGTCTGCTTTCGCACTGCCAGGTATCCTGCAGATATACGGTATCTTCTTCGTAAACGCAGGCTTCTACTTTGTCTCTCGGAATTTCTACATAAACAGGGCCAGGTGTGTTTCTGCGCGCTTCTGCAAACGCTCTGCCGAAATATTCAGGAATACGGTTTCCGTCTGGAATCTGTCTTGCATATTTGGTGCATGCTTTAAATACATCCATGGTGTTAAAGTCCTGCAGCTGGTTGCTTTCATATTCACATACTCTTGCTTTCCCGCCAACTAAGATCATTGGCGCCTGGTTGCAGTAAGCGTTAGCTGCACCTGTTACCATATTGGTTGCCCCTGGGCCGGCAGTACCGGTACATACACCCGGTTTACCGGTTGCAAATGCCCAGCCTTCTGCCATAAATGCCGCATTCATTTCATTGCGGGTGCCGATAAATTTGATGCCTGCTGCTTCACATGCTTCCATCATTGGATAGATGTGACCGCCCGGAATCCCAAAAATATATTTTACGCCTTCTTTTTCAAAAACTTTCTGAATCAGTTTCCCACCGTTTACCAGTGCCATAATAAATTCCTCCTAAAATAAATTATCAGATAGCTGATTTCGTATCAGCATTCATAATTTTTAATCATTTCACAAAGCAGATTCATAAACTGCACGCTAGCGATCTCTCGCCACTTTTTTTGCAGCCAGACGAATCCAGCCGTAAAATACCAGGAACATCACCGCAAAAATGCCCAGTGCAATCATAACCCATGTAATCGAACGAGGTACAAAACCCATCAGCAGAAGCAGCGGGAACCCGGTTAAACAAGCCCACAGCGTCTGGAAAATCAGGTTGGTGCTTGCCGGGGTTTCCAGTTTCGGGTCAATCTGGCGAAGCAGAATAATACCGGTACCTACTACCCCTGTCAGCATCCCGTACAGCGACAGGAACGATTCTTCACTGTAATCCGGGAACAAAAGCTTTGTAACATGGTCTACGTAAATGTAGGTTGCAATTGTAGCCAGAACGCAGGATACTACCAGCGGAATAATAAAAGACTGTTCCTTAAATGCACTCAGGTTGATTGCCGCGATGGATGCCACGATCATAATGTCGTAAAACAGACCGGAGATGCGGTCCATAAACATGTTGTTGACATACTGTTTTTCAATAACGCCCCGTTTGCCAAAGAACGCCAGGAATTTTTTCGTAATAATCCCGCCCAGTGCTGCGAAAATAAAGTTAAAGCCCCACAGCAGCGGTTTTACCGTACTGATTAACAGTTCCACGCCGGAGCGGTCACACAGAGTGCTCAGCACAAATGTAATGCCGTACGCAATAGCATAAGTGATAAATACCAGAGCCATTTCCACCGTCAGTTTATCCAGAGAATCCGACATTGGAATGTCTTTTGGCCCTGCTACCTCTTCCAGGGTGATTTCTTCGCAGACATCATCCTCTACACGGCAGGTAACCTTGCTGTTTTTCTTCAAACGCATCATGTTCAGGTAAATAACGCCACCGATAGAACATGCGATAAACCCAATCGAAGCAACCGTTAAACCATAGCTGGTACCGTTTGCAAAACCCCAGCTCATTTCATAGGTATGCCCCCAGTTATACGCCTGCCCCGGCCCCTGGCCAAAGCCCATCGGCACCAGCATACCGGATGCCGGCCATACATTCAGCAGTACAAACGATAACGCAAAGGTAACACCTAAACCGCACAGCGCCTGTACAATGTAAGAAGATGTTGTTACCAGAGAAGAGTTAAAAATATCCCGCTGTGCATGTTTGCGCTCCGACTTTTTATCGGTTTTCAGCGCAACGGCTGTACAGCCTAAACCCAGCCCGTGATAGGTGAGCAGTTCCAGAGTGGATGCATCTACCAGTGTTGAGCCGGTAGCCGCTTTGTAGGCAGAGAACACACCCAGCAGCAGAAAGCCGCCCAGTACCGAACCGGGAATTAACAGCTTGCGAAGCGGCTTAATCAGACGAATCATCGCATTGGCAACCAGCATACCGGTTAATAAAATGGTGAGCGTCATTACAAATTCCCACACCGAATAGTCCCATAAATTGTAATCAGACATATACAATCCCTCCTAATATGGAATTGATAACTACTTGCATTTATTCAGCCAGTTTATAGCCTTCGTAAGTGCCTTCCATTTTTAGAGCTTTCCCTTCGCCGGAGCATTTGCCGTCATCGGTATAATCGCCCTCCAGATGGAAGTTAAACGGTACTAAACCAAATTTAATTACCATGTCGTAAGAAATATGATGGTCATTTAATACACCGTTCATAACCTCGTATGTTTTATTGTTGTTTTCGTCAAATACACTGCCGGTAAAGGCTGTCGCATCTTCATTTGCAGCAAAATCTGCAACCAGATGCATTTCTCCCAGCGGAGTCTTTGCTGTAATTTTCCATTTTCCTGTTAACATGTGCATAATCTTCGTCTCCTTCATCGTGTCTGATTTGTATTTTCAGATCGTTCTCACATTTATTCCGTTTTTCCAGGCAATACGGATAGCCTCTACTAATTTATAGATTGTATAAGTGCACCTTATCTTAATAACATTATAATCCCTGTGTTATCTATTTGTAAAAGACATGGTTTCTATAGTTTATTATAGGCAATGCCTATATAAAAATTTGAATATAGGCACAAAAAATAAAACAGCCGTAATGTTTTTTAGCGCACTCTTCATACGGGCCAAAACACAACGACTGTTCTTCGGTTCTATTATTTTCTATTCTGCCGCATCTTTTTTATGCGGAATTTTCTGCAGCAGCAGCGAGGTAAATTCTTTCTGTTCAATGGATTCCGCCTCATCCTGCCGGTAAATCATAC
>DAISWV010000103.1:0-5746 GCA_036826195.1 Peptococcaceae bacterium
ATTCTGTGCCATAATATGTCCTCCCTTTATGATGCTGTCAAAAAACGGATGCTATACTAGATAAGTATTTTAAAATTATCTATATGGGTATCATAACATAGTTGTACCATCAACACAAAACAGAATATGGAATAGACAAGTGGTTGTATACATGCTGCGCTAAGCCTGTTTTTATTTGGTTTTCCATCGGTTTTGTGATAAACTATAAGTTAGATTATAATCCCATGGTAAAGGATGATGACGATGATTCAGAGAGATAGATTAATACAGACTTTTTTAGAGCTGGTGCAGCTGGATTCGGAGAGTAAATCTGAGCGCCCGGTGGCGGATTATACTGCTGCAAAGCTGCGCGCGTTAGGATATGAGGTAAAAGAGGATCATGCCAATGCACAGACGGGCGGCAATGCGGGGAATATTATTGCCTGCAAGCCGGGCAATGCAGAAGGGAAAACGGTAATGTTCTGCTCGCACATGGACACGGTTCCGCCTGGATGCGGCGTAAAACCGATTGTGGATGGCGATATTATCCGCACCGATGGCACAACAGTGCTGGGCGGTGATGATAAGGCCGGTATTGCGGCGATTTTAGAGGCTGTGACAGCCATTGAAGAGCATAAGATTGCCCATGGCCCGATTCAGGTAGTGTTTACCATTTCGGAAGAAATCGGCCTCTTAGGAGCGAAATATATTGATCTGGAAGGCTTCCCGAAAACCGATGCGGCGTTCCTGTTTGACAGCGAAGGGATGCCGGGCGAAATCTGCATTGCATCGCCGTATCATATTGATGTAACCGCCACCTTCCACGGCAAAGCGGCACATGCCGGGCTGGAACCGGAAAAGGGCATCAATGCCATTGTAATGGCATCGAAAGCGGTTGCGGCTATGACACTGGGGCGTCTGGATGAGGAATCCTGCGCCAATATCGGGATTATTGAAGGCGGTCGCGCTACCAATATTGTGACCCCGGAAGCTACTATTTTTGGCGAGGCGCGCAGCCTGAAAAAAGAACGGGTGGATGAAATTATCGCGGATATGGTGCGCTGCTGCAATGAGGCGGCTGCGGAAATGGGCGGCACTGTAGATGTGAAAGTAGAAGAAAGCTACAGCGCGGTGGATTTATCGCCGGACGATGCGACTGTGCAGTTAGGCTGCCGTGCAGCCAGACGGATTGGCCTGGAACCGAAACTGGTAAAATCCGGCGGCGGCACCGATGCCAATGTATTTTGCGGGAAAGGAATTCCGGCGGCCAATGTAGGTGTCGGGATGTGCAAAATTCACAGTGTGGAAGAATACCTGGAAATTCCGGCCATGAAAGCGGCGGCGGATTTTATTCTGGCTGTTGTTGAGGAAGCAAAAGCATGAGTGAAGTGCGGTATCCGTTTGGAGAACTGCTGGAAGCGATTTTCATCCAGAGAGATAACCGGTTTCGGGCGGAAGTGGAATTAAACGGCCAGCGCGTAAAAGTGCATGTGCCGAATTCGGGCCGTATGAAAGAACTGCTGATCCCCGGCGTAACAGTATGGGTGCAGCCTGCATCCGGTGAAAATCGCAAAACAGCTTATACACTGCTGCTGGTAAAGCAGGGGGAACGGTTTGTATGCCTGAATTCTCATCTGGCGAATGATCTGATTGCTTTATGGCTGGCAAATAACATTCTGCCGGGCTTTGAAACAGCAGAAAATATAAAGCGGGAAAAAACATACGGCAGGAGCCGGTTTGATTTCTGTATGGAGCGAAACGGCAGACTCTGCTATGCGGAAGTAAAATCGGTGAATCTGCTGGAAGGGGTTACGGCCCGTTTTCCGGATGCGCCGACGGAGCGAGGCAGCAAACATTTACAGGAACTTGTACAATGTAAAAAAGACGGGCTGGATGCCGCAGTGATATTTCTGGTAATGGGAAACAAGGCCAGAGAATTTGATGTGAACAGGGAGACAGACCCGGCCTTTGATGCGGCGTTAAAACAGGCAATCGAGGCCGGAGTGGAAGTATATGTGTATACGTGCAGCATTGATCTGCATGGCATCGTCTACACAGGGCAGATTCCGTTACGGGAGGAAGAAATATGGAAGTCTATGCATTGATTGGTGCCAGCGGCACCGGTAAAAGCCATAATGCCAATTCGGTAATGCAGGAGTATGGTATCGACATGATGATTGACGACGGACTTTTGATTCGGGATGGCAAAAAAATGGCCGGTTCTTCCGCCAAAGCGGAGGAAACAACGGTGGCAGCCGTAAAACGAGCGATTTTTCATGATCCGCTGCATGCGGCGGAAGTGCGGGAACGCATTGCTCAGCTGCAGCCGAAAAAAATTCTGATTCTGGGCACCTCGGAAAAAATGATTGATAAAATCACCACGGCGCTGAATCTGCCGCCGGTGAAAAATAAAATTTTTATTCAGGATATTGTGACGCCGGAGCAGATTGAGCTGGCGCAGAGTATGCGGCGGGAAGGCAAACATGTTATTCCGCTGCCAAGCATTGAAGTAAAAAAAGATCTGCCGAACTACTGGATTGATTCCATCAGAAGTTTTGTGACGAAAAAAAATAAAGATAAAAGCAAAGGCAAAGATAAAGACAAAGAAAACGATACCGATAAATCCCGTGTATCGTCGGAGGACAAGTGCATTGTGCGTCCGCGATTCTCGCAGCTGGGCCGGCTGACGATTTCCGAAAATGCCATTGAACAGATCGTGCGCCATAATTTAATGATGCAGGGTGAATTTGATGGTTCGGCGAAAATTCATGTGGATATGAATGAATTCGGCGTCAGCATTTACTGTGAAATGAAAATCAAATTCGGAGTTCCGATGCAGCAGGCCATTGAACAGTTCCAGATTCAGACCATTCGTGATCTGGACGAGATGACTAATCTGAGTGTAGGGCGTATCGATGTGCGGATTATCGGTATTACAGCGTAAGAGGTGATAATATGACAAGACAGAATATCACCGCCTGGTTTCTGGAGGGCGGCAGTATCAGTATTCCATCCCGTCTTCTGGGGCTGATGGAACCGCTGGGGCTCACCTTCGAAGATATGGGCAAAATGATGTATCTGCTTTATTGCGGCACCGGGCAGATAAAAAACAGTGACCGGTATGCGGTAGAGGCAGCGCGTACGCTGCACGCCAAAGGGCTTATCCACTGGTTTACCGATACCGAAACCGTGGATTTTTCACCGATGTTTGATAAAATCAGCGAGAGCCTTGGCGAGCGGCCGCAGTATCTGGAGGCAAACGAGGAAGCGTATCGTGCATCAGAGCTGAACTTTGCCCAGCTTGTGAAAAAGCTGGAACAGACGCTGGCTGTATTTTTAACGATGCGGGATAAACAGACCATTGAAGAAGCCGTACAGCGCTACAACTGGTCTTATGATCTGATGTATGAGATTTTTATCAAATACTACCGGGATCACCGCAAAGAATATGAGTTTGGATTTTTCTGCCGCATGGCCTATGGTGCCAATGTGCGGGATAAAAAAAGCTTTCTGGAATATGCCGGGGGGCTGGATACCATCAGCCACAAGACCATCGCTGTTTTACGGAAATTAGGCCAGAAGGGTGTGCCGACCGAGCCGCAGAAGGAACTGTATCGCAAATGGGCCTATGAATGGAAGTTCAGCCACGAGATGGTTCTTTTAGCGGTGGATGAAACAGTGAGTGCTCAGAATCCGTCGTTTAAATATATCGATGCTGTGTTAAAGGAATGGGCCGAAAAAGGCATTACCACACCGGAGGCGCTGGCGATGGAAAAACAGCGGCAGGAAAAGGCGAAAGGGCCGTCTGCCGGAGCAGGGCGTAAATCCACTGCTTCTGTGAATCAGAAATTCAAACCGGAAGGCCGTGACCTGAGTTTTCTGGAAAAATAACTGCAGAAAGAACAGCGAAACAAATAACGCAATGAACAATAAACCGAAACAACGAATAGAAGGTGAATACTATGAGAAACCGCGATCAGCTGCGCATTCAGAAGCAGCAGCAGTGTGAAGAGAAAATAGCATCGCTTTACCGGCAGCTGCCCGAACTGGCAGAGCTGGATCAGGCCATCGGGCAGAAAAATATAGCCATGATTCGTGCCGGCATTATGCAGAAAAACGCCGAGGCACAGCAAATGCTGCAAAGCGAGATTGAAACATTGATGAAAAAGCGTCATCAGCTGCTTTTTGCCAATGGCCTGGATGAGACGGTTTATGAGCCGGACTGGGACTGCCCGCTTTGTAAGGACAGAGGCTATACGGAGCCTGGTGTGCTGTGCAGCTGTTATGTGAAAGAGCGGCTGGATGATTTGTTTCTGCGCAGCGGGATGTCGGAGGCTATGCGCGGCTTCACCTTTGCGAATTTCGAAACCCGTTATTACAGCAATCCTGCCGATATGGACAGTAAAGTGCACTGGTGCCGGCAGTTTGTAAACCAGATTAAAGCGGGCGAATGCCGGCAGTGCCTCTTTTTAACCGGCGGTGTGGGCCGCGGCAAAACGCATTTATCGGCAGCCATTGCCAATGCCGTATTGGAGGATGGAAAAACCGTCATTTACCGCAGAGCGGCAGACTTATTTGAGCTGATTCGCCAGTACCGGTTTGAGGAAAACCGCCAGAAGTTTGAGGATATGCTGGAGCAGCTTCGCACCTGCGATTTACTGGTTATTGATGATTTAGGCGCCGAGCGCACCACCGAGTTTGTAATAGAGCAGCTGGTGATTCTGTTAGAGGAGCGCAATTACCGCAATAAACCGTGGATTATCAGTTCCAACCTCAATATTAACGAGATTATTCAGACCTATAATGACCGTACGGCAGACCGCATTTTAGACCGGGCGGTGCTTTTTAAGCTGGACATGCCGGAAAGCATCCGTGTGGCAAAAGCCAAAGAACGCATGAATCAGTTTTAAATAACGCGCGCATACCCTGTTTACTGATTGTATTTTTTCTGTACATTGTATTTCTGAGGGAATATGCTTTACAAGCAGAGGTATTCGTAGTATCATACGCTTATGCAAAGAATCTTCGGGGCGGGGTGTAATTCCCCACCGGCGGTGACAGTCCGCGAGCCTTAGGGTTGAGCTGGTGAAATTCCGGCACCGACAGTACAGTCTGGATGGAAGAAGAATCATAGTGCAGATAGCGGTACAGCTGTATTGTTATCTACCAGTGAGATTCAAGCCTCTGAAGATTTTCAGAGGCTTTTTTGTTTCTTAACGTGCTGTCAGAACAGGCCTCTGCAAAATCTAAATTCAGGAGGGATCTGCAATGGAACAGATCGAGAGAAGAACAGAAAAAACTGCAAAAAAAGGCATGGCACTGAGTACACTGACGAAAATTGCGATGCTTTCGGCGGTAGCAGGGGTACTGATGCTGTTTGAGACACCGTTATGGTTTGCACCGCCTTTTTACAAGCTGGATTTAAGTGAACTGGCGGTTATGGTTGGTGCATTGTCTATGGGGCCAATGGCCGGGGCAATCATTGAGTTAATCAAAATTCTGCTGAACTTTGTATTAAACGGCACCATTACCGGCGGTGTCGGCGAAGTCGGCAACCTGTTAGTAGGCTGTGCTTTTGTAGTACCGGCTGCATGGATTTATAAAAAAATGCACAATGCAAAAGGGATGCTGCTTGGTATGGCAGCCGGCATTGTGTGCCTGGTTGCACTTGGCTCCATTGTAAACTACTTTGTGCTGCTGCCGGTATATGCCACGGTATTTGGCCAGCCGCTGGAATATTTTATTCAGATGGGCAATGCGCTGAATC
>DAISWV010000104.1:0-5717 GCA_036826195.1 Peptococcaceae bacterium
TTTCCAGTTCTAACACATTCATAACATCTTCCACACAAAGTGGCTCAAAATATAATTTGTCTGAAGTGGTATAATCGGTAGAAACTGTCTCTGGGTTATTATTTATGATAATCGCCTCATAGCCTGCTTCTTTGATGGTCTTTACAGCGTGCACGGTAGAATAGTCAAACTCTACACCCTGACCGATACGGATTGGACCAGCACCCAGAACGATAATTTTTTTCTTATCAGTTAAACGGGATGTGTTTTCACCGGTGTAGGAAGAATAGAAGTAAGGAATATATGCACCGGTATGGCAGGTATCAACCATTTTAAACGCAGGGAACAGGTTCAGTTCTTTGCGCATGTTGTATACATCCAGTTCGTTGCATTTCCATAAGCGAGCGATGTATTTATCGCTGAAGCCCATTTCTTTTGCAGCTCTCAGAATTTCTGCATCTTTCTGAACGCGCAGTTTTTCTTCCATGTCGATAATATTTTTAATTGCTTCCAGGAAGTAAGGAGTAATCATGGTGATTTCATTGATTTTTTCGATGGATACACCGTGATAGATTAACTCAGCAATGGCAAAGATATTATCAGAACGGAATTCGCTGATATATTCCAGCAGTTCTTCCACGCTCATGTCATTAAATTTGGACAGATACAGGTGATTTGCACCGATTTCCAGAGAACGGATCCCTTTTAACAGAGCTTCTTCCAGATTGGAACCGATACCCATAACTTCACCAGTCGCTTTCATCTGAGTACCCAGTTTGTTGGCTGCAGATGCAAATTTATCAAACGGGAAGCGAGGCAGTTTTGCAATCACGTAATCTAATCTTGGTTCGTATGCCGCATTGGTGTTGGCAATCTGAATATCTTCTAATGCCATGCCGACTGCAATTTTTGCAGTTACACGAGCAATCGGATAACCGGAAGCTTTGGATGCCAGTGCAGAAGAACGGGATACACGTGGATTTACTTCGATTAAGTAGTATTCCGAGCTGTGTGGATTCAGTGCAAACTGAACATTGCAGCCGCCGGCAATTTTTAATTCTTTGATGAGTTTAATTGCCGAATCATTCAGCATTTTCTCATCTTCTTTGCTCAGAGTCATAATTGGAGCAACTACGCAGGAGTCACCGGTATGAACGCCAACCGGGTCAATGTTTTCCATACCGCAGATAGTGATAGCATGGTCATTGGTGTCACGCATTACTTCGAATTCGATTTCTTTATAGCCTTTTACGGATTTTTCAATTAAAACCTGATGTACAGGAGATAATTTAAACGCGTTGAGACCGATTTCTTCTAATTCTTCATCATTGTAAGCAAAGCCGCCGCCGGTACCGCCTAATGTGAAAGCTGGACGCAGTACAACTGGATAGCCAATGCGGTTTGCTGCTTCTTTTGCTTCTTCCAGAGAGTAGGTGATTTCAGATGGGATAACCGGTTCACCGATGGATTCGCACAGTTCTTTGAACAGTTCGCGGTCTTCTGCACGTTCAATGGAAGCACTGGAAGTACCCAGCAGTTCTACATTGCATTCTTTCAGAATACCTTTCTTTTCTAACTGCATTGCCAGATTCAGACCAGTCTGGCCGCCGATACCAGGAATAATTGCATCTGGACGTTCATGACGAATAATTTTTGCCACGTATTCCAGAGTTAATGGTTCCATGTATACTTTATCGGCAATAATAGTGTCTGTCATAATGGTTGCTGGGTTGGAGTTGCATAATACAACTTCGTAACCTTCTTCCTTCAGTGCAAGACACGCCTGTGTACCTGCATAGTCGAACTCAGCAGCCTGACCGATTACAATCGGGCCAGAGCCGATAATCAGAATTTTCTTAATGTCTGTTCGCTTACTCATGTTTTCTTCCTCCCGGTTTTTATAATCTATAGGAATGGGGTCTTTCTTTATTTTGCTCCATACTGTTCATAATAAGCATCAATCGCTGCTTTTAATGCATCGTCGATGATTACTTCGCCGTTTACTTCTTTATTGTACAGACATTCTACTACTTCGTTCATGTCTACAATAGCTGCTGTCTCAAAGCCGTATAATTCTTTGACTTCATCCAGTGCGCATTTCACGCCGCCTTTGCCGACTTCCATACGGTTTAAGGATACCATCAGCCCTACGATGGTAACATCGGCAGCACCTTTTACTTTTGGAACGGTTTCTTCCATGGATTTACCGGATGTGGTAACATCTTCAATCATGATGACTCTGTCGCCATCCTGTAATTCTGCACCAAGGAAATTCCCTTTATCCGCACCGTGGTCTTTTGCTTCCTTGCGGTCCGAACAGTAACGAACTTCTTTACCGTATAATTCACTAAATGCCATAGCAGTTACAACTGCAAGAGGGATACCTTTATAAGCCGGTCCAAATAATACGTCAAAATCATCGCCGTATTTTGCATGAATCGCTTTTGCATAATATTCGCCTAATTTTTTTAACTGTGTACCGGTTACATAGCCGCCAGCATTCATAAAGAATGGAGATTTACGTCCGCTCTTTAATGTAAATTCGCCAAATTTCAGAACTTTGCTGTCTACCATGAACTGGATAAACTCTTTTTTATACTGTTCCATCAAACAAATCCCCCTTTATTTATGTTCAAACCGATTAATTATATCATACAATCAGACAATCTGACAATATCAATATGTTAAAAACCGATATAAAATTATGTAGTTTCTGTAGCCTTGCCCCCGCTGCCATATTTATTATATTTCTCAAACAGACTTCTATTATATTTTAGTCCAAAATGCACAGAAAGTCTATGTATTATGCCCGAATATTCCGCTTGTTTTTCTTCTCTTTTTATATTTAATCCATATTTTTTAAATAAAAAATCCAGCATCTTTTCAGAGACACTGGATTTTTTATTTCTGTTCCGAACCCTTTACAGAAACGCATATTTTAAAACAAACAGTACCGCCAGCACATACATCAGCGGAGAAACCTCTTTGTATTTCCCTGCCAGCACATGCAGAACTACGTAAGAAATAATGCCCAGAGAAATTCCTTCGGAAATGCTGTAAAACAGCGGCATTGCAATAATTGCCAGATAAGCCGGAATCGCCTCTGCCATATTATCCTCATCAAACCGGATTTCGCGAACAGTACCCAGCATTAAAAACCCTACCAGAATCAGCGCCGGAGCTGTTGCAAAGGATGGAATTGCAATGAAGATTGGCGCAAAAAACATCGAAATCAGGAACAGTATCGCTGCAGTAAACGCTGCCAGACCGGTACGACCCCCAGCCGCAACCCCAGATGCAGATTCTACAAAAGAAGTGATGGTGGATGTCCCAAGCACTGCCCCCGCTGTTGTTGCAACTGCATCGGCCATCAGTGCAGGTTTAATCTGCGGCAGTCGACCGTTTTTATCCAGCATATCACCTTTTGTCGCAACTCCAACCAGAACGCCAAGCGTATCAAACAAGTCAACAAACAGAAACGAAAGAACAACCACAATAAAGTTAACGATACCAACTGCATCTAAATCCACCTGAAAACACTGTCCAAATGTCATTCCGAGACGGCTGAAATCGGTCATGCCTAATGCAGGAAACAGTGTATAGTAACCATTTGCAGCATCCGGAATATACAGGCCTGTTACCTCGCACAGCATCCCCATGCACCAGGTAATCAGAATCCCCAGTAAAATAGCTCCTTTTACTTTATACATATATAATGCTACCATTACCAGAAGACCAATCAAAGCCAGTAATGCACAAATCCCGGATGTATGAAAATTTTCTGTAAAACTTGTAATCGTAACGAGAGTTGCAGAATCTACTGCCAGACCTGCATTCTGCAGCCCGATGAATGCGATAAACAGACCAATCCCTACCGATACCCCACGTTTTAAAGTAAGCGGGATAGCATTAAAAATCGCTTCGCGCACGTTGGTCAAAGACAATGCAATAAAAATCAGACCTTCTACAAATACGGCCAGTAAAGCAACCTGCCAGCTGTATCCGTAACCCTGTACAACAGTATAAGCCAGGTAAGCATTCAGCCCCATCCCGGCAGAAAGCACAATCGGCAGATTTGCCCACAGTGCCATGCAGGCTGTACCGATAAAAGACGCAATGGCTGTGGCCAGCAGCACCGCTGTAGGGTCCATACCGGCCGACCCCAGTACGCTCGGGTTCACAGCCAGAATATACGCCATTGTCATAAAGGTTGTTACGCCTGCCATTATCTCAGTCTTCACATTAGTCTTATTCTGAGACAGTTTAAAAATTTTTTCCAGCATACAAACGCTCCATTTCTTTAATCATTTCAAAAACCAGAGTTCGATTTTCCGCATATTCACACAAAAACTGCTGTGGAACCGGCAATAACCAGTTCTACAGCAGTTTTTATCATTATAATTACAGTACTTTCGCCAGGAAGTTTTTTGTACGTTCCTGCTGCGGATTGCCGAAGAGTTCCTGCGGTGTACCCTGTTCCAGAACTTTGCCGCCGTCGATAAACAGCACACGGTCTGCAACTTCACGGGCAAAGCCCATTTCATGGGTTACAATTACCATCGTCATGCCCTCTTTTGCCAGGTCGCGAATTACGTTCAATACCTCGCCTACCATTTCCGGGTCCAGAGCCGATGTCGGTTCGTCAAAGAGCATAATATCCGGATGCATAGCCAGCGCACGGGCAATTGCCACACGCTGCTGCTGACCGCCGGATAAATTATCCGGATATACCTTCGCCTTTTCCACCAGACCGACTTTCTTTAAAAGCTCCATTGCCTCTGCTTCTGCTTTGGCTTTATCAATTCCTTTTACTTTCATCGGCGCCAGTGTGATGTTATCCAGCACGCTCATATGCGGAAACAGATTAAAGCGCTGGAACACCATGCCCATATTTTCACGGATTTTGTTTACATCATTTTTTTCGTCGGTGATTTCCACACCATCTACCAGAATAGAGCCGCTTGTCGGTTCCTCTAACAGGTTCAGACAGCGCAGAAAGGTGCTTTTGCCGGAACCGGAAGGCCCGATAACGCAGACAACCTCCTGATCTTTAATGGTTTCGGTAATGCCTGTTAATACATTCAGTTTACCAAAACTTTTGTGTAAATCTTTTACTTCAATCACGGCTGTCCCTCCTTACTTACTGCTCATATTCCATTTCACTTCGATGTAGTTAACCACACGGGAAATGGTGAATGTTAAAATCAGATATACCGAGGCAACACCAATATAGGCCGGGAATGGCGCATAGGTGGTTGCAATGTAAATCTGCCCGGTTTTCAGAATTTCTGTTACACCGATAACAGCTAACAGAGAAGTATCTTTTAATAATACAATAAATTCGTTACATAACGGCGGAATTACACGTTTGACTGCCTGTGGCAGAATAATGTAACGCATAGCTTTTGTATGGCTCATACCCAAAGAACGGGCCGCTTCCATCTGTCCGCGATCGATCGACTGAATCCCCGAACGGAAAATTTCTGCGATATAGGCACCACTGTTCAAACTGCAGACTACGATAGCCGTGGTCATAACACTAAAATGGAACCCGCTGATGCCATCTATCGAGTTCATCAGACCCGGCACCCCGAAATGGAACAGCAGAATCTGTACATATAACGGTGTTCCGCGCAGACATTCAATATACACATTGGAAATAATCCGCAGCGGCCAGATTTTACTCAGTTTGCTCAGCGCCATAATCATACCGATTACCATACCAACACAAACTGCAA
>DAISWV010000105.1:0-5472 GCA_036826195.1 Peptococcaceae bacterium
CTGCCAGGCTGCGCATATTGAAGATGGATTCGCCCAGAAACATTACCGAAAAGGTAGTGCCGAATATCGGAATCAGAAAGTTGTAAATAGCAATGCGGCTGGCTGGATTATATTTTAACAGCATGGTCCATACGCTGAAGGCTGCCGCTGATAAAAAGGCCATATAAAGCAGTAACAGCACGCCTTTCACAGTAACGGCTCCAAAGGTTCCGCGGCCCAAAAGGCCAATCAGAATCAGCACCAGGCCGCCGCCTGTGAGCTGATAGCCGGTAACCGCCACCGGGTCCTGCCCCTGGGTGACGCTGCGGCTGATAATGGAGCCTAAAGCCGATGACAGGGTGGACAGCATAATAAAGCCTTCGCCGGTAAATGCAAAACCGCCGCCTAAGCCGCCACCCTCAAAGGTGATTAAAAACACGCCGGCAAAACCGATACAGCAGCCGATGATTTTCTGCAGAGTCATGCGGTCATCCGGGAATAAAAAATGAGCGAAGATTACCACAAAAAAGGTAGCCAGCGCATATAAAATAGAGCCTTTCACACCGGATGTATTGGCAAGCCCCAGATAAAAGAAAATATACTGGCAGGTGGTCTGCACCAGCCCTAAAAGGGCAATGCCGCCCCAGTGTTTTTTCTGGGGCACCACCAGTTTTTTCTGCAGCATGATACTGACAGCTAGTGTCATCAGCCCGGCCAGGGTGAACCGCAGCCCGGCAAAAAGCAGCTTGCCAAAGCCGTCGGCCGCCTCAATGGCAAACAGTTCATAGCCGATTTTTACCGCAGGGTACGCTGTACCCCACAGCATGGTGCAGAAAAGGGCCAGCAGAATAATGACCGGCCCTTGCTGCATGGTATGGGTTATCGATTGTTTCATTTCTTATCCTGCGCCTCGCTTTCCAGCAGCGTGATTTTTGCCTTTGCTTTATACACCGGAAGCGGAAACAAGGTGCGGTAAATGGCATCCAGCTCATCATAAATCTGTTTATCCGAACATTCCCCTGCAACCGGCAGATAATGCAGAATATACGGCACTCCAAATAAAACAGAATGAACCTGTGTCGGCCGCATGCCGTTGCGCTGATAAAACGCTACGCGCCGCGTACGGGTATGTTCTTCCTCTGCCGAACTGCTTTTTGCCGGGTCTTCCACCTCGGCCAGAATGCCCCCCGTTCCCTGCCACAGGGCTTTCATCAGAGCCAGGCACTCACTGCCGTATCCGCTGTTCCGATATGCCCGGCATACGGCAAAATAATCCATCAGAAGAAGGCTTCCGCCCGGTGCCTGCACAAAAAAGCTGTAGGCAATAAGATCTCCTGTCTCGTTATACCAGCCGTAAGGCTTGTACACACCCCGTTTTATCAGCTGCTGAATCAGCAGCAGGGGTTTTACTTCCGCCGGCGGAAAATCCTGTTTCATATGATTGTGATAAATGTCCGCCACCTGTTCGGCGCACAGCAGCTGATAGGTTAACAATGGCTTTCTCCTCCTGCTTTTGTTTTTCTGTAATATATAAGCCTTAAGGTTATAATCTAAAATCCACGGAGAGGTTGTTATTTTCCTCCTCAGCCTCCTGAAACAGCTGCATAACCGTTTCCCCGTAACTGCCCAGCTGAGCCAGCGATTCCCCGCAATTTTCGATGATAATCGAAAGCGGATTTCCCCATGCCGTTAAAATATCCCACAGGGCATCCAGGTTTTCACCGTAATACAACGGCAGCTGCAGCTGCCGGGTGATTTCTTTGTGCAAAGCCTCTTTTTCATCCAGCATGCGGCTGTCTAAACGTAATTCCATCGATTGTCACTCCCTTGCCAGATTAATATAGCTGTTCAAAGCTCTTATAATGGTCAGCGGTATAAAAAATCAGGCCGTCGTTTGAATACACGATGCGTTCGCCGCCGCGGTAACCGCCTTCATAATTTACATCGCACTCATAATATTTGCGGCCCTTTTCCTTCGGTAACAGCCCTTCCCGGTTGCCAAAGGTATCGCCGCCGATACTCATGCCCGGAGCCACTTCGTCTAAATTGCCGTCCTGGCTGTCCCAGCCAAGATCTCTCGCCTCATTCTTGGTGATAAAATTATCCGGCAGATGCCCGAACTCGTAAAGATAATCGGCCACATCCTGCGGTGCGGTATAATGACCGTCTTCTACAATCGAAAATTCATCATTCGTAACAACTGTAGTTGTGCTGATATCATCGGCGCCGCATCCGGTAAACACAAGCCCTGCCGCTAAAACCAGCATCAGCAGAACTGCCAGATATTTATGGTTCTTCAAAAAGTGCATCATAAATGCCTCCCTCGCTTATACTGCACTCATTATATCGCTTTGCCGCCGCCTCGTCAAACTGCCGCATTCAGCACAGGTTCCTGTCACCAATCCGTTCCGCTGCTCATATAGTAATGCGAGGAGGTGATAATCATGCAGGAACGCAATCGTCCAAATGTGTGCTGCCAGCCATCCGGCTCCATGCATCCGAGCGGCCCGGCTTATGCGCTGTATTATCAGCCTGAAACTTTATTTAACACCGCCGCTAACGGCAGCATTGATATTACACAGGCCGCGGCAGAATCAGCCGGCGCTTTTTATTCCGACGGCAGTCAGGTGCAGATTCTGCGCCCAGGTATGTACTATATCCGCTACACCGTCAATATCCCGGCAGAAACAACCCTGAGTACAACCTTTGCTCTGCAGGCAAACCGACAGGCCATTGAGGGCACAAGCCGCAGCATTGCAAAAACCGGTACCGATACACCGGCTGTCGTCATCGGCGAAACCATTCTGGAAGTCTGTGCACCGGTGGCCGTGCGTGTTGTATCCTCGGCACTGCTGGATGTAACCGGCGAAGAAGAGGAAGTACTGGCAACGCTGTTTATTCAGCAGCTGGGAAAATAACCTCGTAACCGCATAGCAAAAAGCGCACGCTGTGCCTGTCTTAAAACAGAAAGGCAGCCATCGTGCGCTTTTCATATGTTCCGGGCCCCAGCCTAGAACAGTTTTTTCAGTTTCATGATAACAGCAGCAACACCGACAGCCACCAGCGAAATGCCGCAGATTGTGGCTGCTCCATTGCCGCCCTGCAGCGGCAGAGGCACATTCATGCCGAAGAAGCTGAAAATCATGGTTGGAATCGTCATGATAATGGTGAGCGATGTCAGCACTTTCATAACGGTGTTCAGGTTGTTGGAAATAACCGAACTGTACGCCTCCATGGTAACATCCAGAATGCTGCTGTAAACGTTAGCCATTTCAATCGCCTGTTTGTTTTCGACGATAGCATCTTCCAGCAGTTCCTCATCTTCTGGATATTTTTTTACGCTCTCCAGACGCATCAGACGCTCTAATACAAGCTCGTTGGCGCGCAGGGAGTTACTCAGGTATACCAGCGATTTATCCAGACTCAAAAGCTGGAACAGCTCTTCGTTTCGGGTGGAGCGATGCAGCTCCTGCTCGATTTTTCCGCTGGAACGCTCTAACATACGCAGATACTGCAGATAGTAGGTGGCGTTGCGGTACAGAAGCTGGATAATAAAGCGGGTTTTCTTGTAGGTGTAGAATTTTTTGATACGGCCGTTGCGGAAATCATCCAGAAGCTGCAGTTCGCGCAGACAGATGGTGATAATATATTTTCTGCCTTTATCACCCAGAATGATTGCCAAAGGCACCGTTCCATACCCGTCGCGGCCGTCTTCCTCCTCGCGGTACGGAACGTCAATGATAATTAATGTGTAATCGTCGTCATCGTCGACACGGGCTCTTTCATCTTCGTCCAGTGCCGAAATCATATCCTGCAGTTCGATTTCGAAATGTTCGCTGACATCCCGCACTTCTTCTGCAGTCGGACTGATCAGGCATACCCAGTTGCCGTCACAGTATTCGCTGATTTCTTCCAGCCGTCCGTCTTCTAACGACGTTTTGTAAATGGCTTTCACAGTGTTTCCCTCCTGCGACTCACCATTTTTCTATTTTACCGATATCGCATTATCGGCACAAAAATAGTGAGTCAGATTTCATTTGTTTGCAGTTTCTCGCTCGACCGGGCCCAAGATCCATCTGACTCACTTCCTTTTTCGCGTATTTTACTTTTCTCTTTGTCAAAAACTGATTCAAAATCGGAAAAGTGCCCTAACTATTTTATTTTATAGCACATAATTTTAATAGTCAAGACACGTTTCTCACTGTTTTCCTTTTCGGCATGCCCAGGTAACACAGGCCGCGCAGTTATGCCCCCCGTTGCAGAAAGCATTGTGTTCGCCTCGCGGATATTCAGGCTTCTGCCACTGGCTGCTCCAGCCAATAACCGCGGTAATGCTTTTCACCGGCTCCATCAGATAGTTTTCACTGAGGGTAATCTGGCCTTTGCACTGGTTTAAAAACCGGAACACATCCGGCTGTGCCGATAAGGCCCAGTCCCCGTAGCCGGGGCTGTAACGCAGTGTGGCATACTGACCTTTTGAGAGTGCCTGCTGCTGTAAATACTGACAGAATGCATCGGCAAACATTTCCACCGCATGAGAGCCTAAATAATCGGCTACACTGCTGCGATACAGTTCACCGGCTTCGGAAGCTCTCCGCGCTTCATCAGGAAGCTGGGGGCCGATGGTCAATGCCATAATCACAGCCTTGCTGCACTCGGCCAGCCCTTTTGCCACATAACAGCTGGCAATGGACAGACTTTCGCCGCCAAGCGTTACGATATCACCATCGTTGCTCTGAATGGCTTCCTCCCGCCAGAATACCGAAGGGCGCACCAGCTTCCACAAATCCTGCAGAAGCTGTGCATCGTCGGGACAACCTTTATGGGATGCAATAAACTGTTCCGCATCAAAGGGAACATGAAAATTCTGCAGCTGCTGTACCATTCCCATTTACAGCACCTCGATAATGCGTTCCGCCAGATTGTACTGCCGCATCGGGAAAATATGAATCCCTGCAGCAATCGGTTTCAGTTGCTGCACCAGATTCTGAATATAGCGCATGCCGCCTTCGGCACCCTCTTTTTCTAAAATGGCAATCATTTCATCCGGCACATGCACGCCCGGTACATTGGCGTTCATGTAGTGCGCCTGTTTTACACTCTTAAGCGGCATAATACCGTAAATAAACGGCACATCGGTATTCACAGCTGCTGCAAATCGTTCCACCTGCTCAACCGAATAAACCGGCTGGGTCTGGAAAAACTGCACGCCGTGCGCAATTTTATCGTGTACCCGTTCTGCCTCATGTGCAATGTCATTCATAGCCGGGTTGGCTACAGCACCGATAAAGAAGTTTGTACCGTTATCCAGTTCGCGGCCGTAATAATCCTGCCCCAGATTGAGGCTGGCCGCCATCTGTGCCAGACCTTTGGAATCCACATCAAACACGCCGGATGCATCGGGATGGTCACCCAGTTCCGGCTGGTCACCGGTTAAGGTCAGAATATTACGCACCCCCATAGCATGGGCGCCTAAAAGCTCTGCCTGCAGCC
>DAISWV010000106.1:0-2743 GCA_036826195.1 Peptococcaceae bacterium
AACCAAGCCCCCATGCCAGAGAAGATGCGATTAACAGCCAGGTAACACTGCCGTCTCCATTCGGGAACAGCTGCCAGCTTGCAGGGTCAATACTTGCAAATGTGGTGCCAACACCGCCTACTGCGGATACAACAGTCATAGGAACAACCATCAGCGCAAAGAACATCAGCATACCCTGAATGGCGTCTGTTGTACATACAGCCAGGAAACCGCCCAGGAAGGTGTAGGAGATAATAATCAAGCTGCCTACCAGTAAGCCCTGTGTGTAAGTTAATGGGAAGATAGTAGAGAACAGTTTAGCACCGGCTACGAACATAGAGGATGTGTAAACTAAGAAGAACACAACACTTGCCACAGCGGTAGCTGTTTTTAAAATGGAAGATTTGTCCCGGAAACGGTTCTGCAGGTAATCCGGCAGAGTTAAAGAGTTCGAAGACATTTCTGTGAAGCTACGTAAACGTCTTGCAACGAATACCCAGTTTAAAAATGTACCGATTAATAAACCAATAGCTGTCCAGCTTGCTTCTTTAAAGCCTGCCAGAGACAGATAAGCCAGCCCTGGTAAACCGGTTAACAGCCAGCCGCTCATGTCGGATGCCTGTGCACTCAGCGCGGTCACCCAAGGACCCAGGCTGCGGCCGCCCAGTACGTAATCGGATACGGTGGTATTGCGGCGTGCATAGTAGAAACCAATGCCAATCATGATGACCATATAAATCGCAATGACCATAAAAATACCAAATTGACGATCCATGATATTCCTCCTAAATATAAATGAATAGTATTTGTCCATTATCGCACAAGTTATAGGAATTGACAATGAAACCATTATGGATTTTCAGAAATTTTCCGAAAAAATATTTTTATCGCTTGCAATTTATGATTATTTTGTACTCTGTATACAAGAAAAACAGTAAACATGCTGCATATATGAAAAATTATGCGATATAAATTACGAAAAATGCAAATGAGAGCATAGTGATACAGAGATTTACTAGTGACGAACGAAAGCAGAAGGTGTATAATAAAAAAATATCTAAGAGAATTCAGAACCGGAACGAGGGATGTATATATGAAAACAATTTCTGTGCAGGAGGTAACAGCAGCAGTCCGTCAGCTGTGCATGGATGTAAACTATGATCTGCCTTCTGACGTGGAACAGGCGTTGCAGGATGGCCTGAAACGGGAGGAATCTCCATTCGGGAAATATTGCCTGGAGCAGATTCTTTCTAACTGCAAAATGGCCCGTGAAAACAGCCAGGCAATGTGTCAGGATACCGGTATTGCAGTTGTATATCTGGAAGTAGGTCAGGATGTGCATATTACTGAAGGAAGCCTGACCGATGCAGTGAATGAAGGTGTGCGTCAGGGGTATGCCGATGGGTATCTGCGTAAATCGGTGGTAGAGGAGCCTTTATTTGAACGCAACAACACCGGAGATAATACTCCGGCGGTTATTCATACTGAAATTGTACCTGGTGATAAGCTGCGTATTATGGTGGTGCCGAAAGGTGCCGGCAGTGAAAATATGGGTGCTGTTAAAATGCTGAAACCGGCTGATGGTCTGGAAGGGGCAAAAAAATTCATTCTGGATACTGTGCGTAATGCAGGTGGAAACCCGTGCCCTCCAATCGTGGTTGGTATTGGCGTTGGCGGTACTATGGAAAAAGCACCGATGCTGGCGAAAAAGGCATTAACCCGTGAAATCGGCTCTCGCAATGCCGATGAACGATATGCAAAGCTTGAAGCGGAACTGCTGGAAGAAATCAATAAAACCGGCATTGGTCCGCAGGGCTTAGGCGGCAGAGTGACCGCTCTTGCCGTGCATATTGAGCAATTTCCAACCCATATTGCCATGCTGCCTGTGGCGGTAAATATCAACTGCCATGCAGCGCGTCATAAAGAAGTTGTATTATAAGGAGGCTGTGTGCGATGAGTGAAGTAAAAAAACTGACCACACCTCTGACTGAGGAAGCAATCAAAAATTTAAAAGCCGGCGACAGTGTGGCTTTATCCGGTGTGATTTACACTGCGCGGGATAAAGGGCATAAACGTATGGTGGAAACCATGGCGGCAGGCGGCGAGCTGCCTGTGGATTTAAATAATCAGCTGATTTATTATGTGGGGCCGGCTCCTGCAAAACCAGGCCAGCCAATTGGTTCCTGCGGACCAACCACAAGCGGCCGTATGGACAGTTATGCACCGATTCTGATGCGTGAAGCAGGATTAAAAGGCATGCTGGGCAAAGGGCCGCGTAATCAGGGTGTTATCGATGCTATTGTGGAATGCGGCGCTGTATATCTGGCTGCAATCGGCGGTACGGGAGTAGCAATTTCCCACTCGGTGAAAAAAGCAGAAGTGATTGCTTATGATGACCTTGGCACCGAAGCCATCCGCCGTTTAGAGGTGGAGGATCTGCCTTGCATTGTAGCAATCGACAGTGAGGGGAATAATCTGTACCAGACAGGTATTGAGACCTACAAGCAGGACTAGTCTTTTTTCCGCATAGCTGTGTTGTTTTTGATTTTTCTCGCCTTGCGTACCTTTAAGTACGCGTCGCTCGAAAAATCAAAAGCCGCCTTGCTCTGCGAAAAAAATTCGTTGTCCTGAGGTTTTATGTGATAATTCATTTTCTAAATATTTTGAGAAAGAATGGTGACTTATGGCAAAACAGAAGAAAGCAGATGTTGTGTTAGTCGGTGCCGGCGTTGTTCCAAGGGTCGGTACTTTCCAGCCCGGCAGC
>DAISWV010000106.1:2753-5456 GCA_036826195.1 Peptococcaceae bacterium
TGTGTTAGTCGGTGCCGGGGTTATGAGTGCTACCCTGGGTACTTTAATTAAAGAACTGGAACCGGAATGGAATATTATCATTGTGGAAAAACTGGGCGCTGCCGGGCTGGAAAGTACCGACCCTTGGAACAACGCCGGCACAGGCCACTCGGCTCTGTGTGAACTGAACTATTCGGTGGAACAGCCGGATGGCACCATGGATGTAACAAAAGCCATTAAAATCAATGAGCAGTTCCAGGTAAGCCGTCAGTTCTGGTCTTATCTGGTAAACAGCGGGCAGATTGACAATCCGCAGGATTTCATCATGCCGATTCCGCACATGAGCTTTATCGAAGGCAAAAAAAATGTGGACTTTTTAAGAAAACGCTATGCGGTGTTATCGCAGAATCCTCTGTTTGAAGGCATGGAATATACCGAGGACCCGGAAAAAATGAAAGAATGGGTTCCTCTGATGATGGAAGGCCGCACCGGCAATGACCCGATGGCGGCAACCCGCATTGAAAACGGCACCGATGTAAACTTCGGTGCTCTGACCACCAAGCTGATTGACAATCTGGTGAAAAAAGGCGTTACCGTGCATTACAATACAACGGTAAAAGATGTATCCCGCAACAGCGACGGCCAGTGGGACATTAAAATGCGCAGCGGTCATCACACTGAAACGGTGACAGCCCGTTTTGTATTTTTAGGTGCCGGCGGCGGCAGCCTGCCGCTGTTGCAGAAATCCGGCATCACCGAGGGCAAAGGCATCGGCGGGTTCCCAATCAGCGGTCTGTTTATGGTTTGCAAAAATCCGGAAGTGGTGAAAGAACATCACGCCAAAGTATACAGCAAGGCAAAAGTGGGGGCGCCTCCAATGTCGGTTCCGCATCTGGATACCCGCTACATTGACGGCGAGGAATCTCTGCTGTTCGGGCCGTTTGCAGGGTTCTCTCCAAAATTCCTGAAAACAGGCTCGTTCCTGGATTTACCGTTATCCGTAAAACCGCACAACCTGGCAACCATGCTGCTGTGTGCCGTAAAAGAGCTGGGGCTGGTAAAATATCTGATTGGCCAGCTGATGTTAAACGACGAGGCTCGTCTGAAGGATTTACAGAACTTTGTGCCAAATGCAAAACTGGAAGACTGGGACTTAATCGTAGCCGGTCAGCGTGTACAGGTTATCAAGCCAAAAGGTGTTCTGCAGTTTGGTACCGAAGTGGTATGTGCAGCCGACGGCAGCATCGCTGCTCTGCTGGGTGCTTCTCCAGGGGCATCGGTGGCTGTGGATGTTATGGTGAATTTATTAAAACGCTGCTTCCCGCAGGAATTCCCGCAGTGGGAAGGCAGAATCCGGGAAATGATTCCAACCTACGGCATTTCGCTGGAAAAAAATCCAGACCTCTTAAAACAGGTACAGGCGTCTACTGCAGCAACCTTAAAACTGAACTAAATAATGCATAAAATCAGGCCGCTGTTTCCGATTATTCAGAAACAGTGGCTTTTTTCTATGTATGTGAGGTATAATGAAGGCAGAATAATTTATCGGGAGTGATTGGAATGTTGGAATTGCTGATGAAACGAAGAAGTATCCGCAAATACAAACCAGAAGCAGTGAGTGAAGATGCCCTCAAAAAAATTATGCAGGCGGCACTGCTTTCTCCATCATCGAGAGGCAGAACCCCATGGGAGTTTGTGGTGGTGCAGAACAGCGAAACATTAAAGGCACTGGGTAAATGCCGCCATCCACAGCAGGCCTTTTTGCCGGATACGCCGGCAGCCATTGTAGTATTGGGTGATACTTCAGTCACTGATGTGTGGGTGGAGGATTGCAGCATTGCCATGACCATTATGCAGCTGGAGGCAGAAACATTAGGCTTAGGCTCCTGCTGGATTCAGATTCGAAACCGTATGGCACAGGGCGAAGCGCAAACCAGTAACGATTTTGTAAAAGAACTGCTACATATTCCGGAACAGTATGAAGTGCTGGCTATTCTGGCCTTAGGTGTTCCCGATGAGGAAAAACCGGGGAGAAAGCTGGAGGACTTACAGTACAGTAAAATTCATAACGAAGAGTTTTAGAGGTGAGCGGTTATGGCATTTATTGAAGAAGAATGGTGGAAAGATACAAAATGGTTCAAATTTTTTCTGGCAGGCTGTTTCGCAGTGCTTCTGTTTATTGCCGGTGGCACAATGCTGTTTCCTCATCCGGATATGAGCAGTACACAATCTAATTTTGACGTTGAGATTCCGACGAATGGAGCTGCAAAGCTGTATCGGTATAATACACAGGGCTGGTTTGGAGATGGACAGGATTACAGCGTATGGCAGTATCAGGATGCAGATAAACTGATGGAATCTTTCGAGTGGGAAAAAGGCCAGGCGTTTCTGCATGAAACATTTATTGATGTGACAACTTTTAATGACGAACGGCCTGAGGGATATTTCCTGCCGCGAGAAGTAGAACAGGAAGTATATTATTATCATCAGGATGATGGAGACAACAGATTGCTTTTAATTTTTGCACCAGAAGTAAAACTGGGTGACGGGAAGTATTATGATAATCTGCTCTTTGTGGCAGCATGGTACAGTTGATTTTGAGAGGACTGGAAAAGAGGTTTTTTGTATGACAAGCAGTCAGAAGCAGGGCTTTTTGTGCATTGCGTTTACAACGATGATGTTCAGCCTGATGGAAATTGCGTTAAAATTTATCAGTGGGGATCT
>DAISWV010000107.1:0-5442 GCA_036826195.1 Peptococcaceae bacterium
TGCCAATTCCGCCACGCCCGCATGTCGCTGACGACTTTGTTATAATAACATTTTTTTTGAAAGCCGTCAAGACTTTTTTCTGATTTTTTTAATTATTTTTATTCCACCACGCCGCGTATACTTACATCGTATGCAGCAGGCTGGAAATACAGTTCATAAATTTGCGGCTGGAAAAAATATTATCGCTGGCATGCTGATACAGATGCTCCCACTCCGCTTTGCTTAAGCCGGTTTTATGGCGGAACAGCTCCACACCTAGCTGTTTGCTCCCTTCAATCTGATACAGATTGGAAAAATACTGCCCCAGCTCCTCGCTGGAATGATAAATATGCATCATGGCATAGGCATCCCGGTCCATCTGGAACGAATAGTTAAAAATACTTTCCATTCGTTTCAGGATCTCCTCCTGATGTTCCCTATCTTCCCGGCTCATCAGCTCGCTCTGTTCCAACAGCCGGTACATTGGTGATGTATAATTATGGAACCGCACAAAATCATTGCTGCTGACATATTCAATTAATTCGGGCAGGGAAATTCCTAACGGCACAATAATCCCTTTTTCCTGATTAGTAAAGGACATAAACGCCGTAGGAAAAAATACATAATGCAGATAACCGGCCAGCGCATCCAGTGAAGTAAAATGAATGACATCTTCCAGCAGTTTGCGACGCCCCGAACTGTTATAGATAATCCCCTGAAAAAATACAGACTTCTCTGTAATCTGGTCATTGTTAAACGTTTCGGTTACCTTGCGGCTGCGAATCAGATTTTCCCAGTAATAGCTATTGTGATATTTCGGATGCATGATGCCCACCTCTTTCCGCAGTTCTTACGCTTATTATATCACATTTATTGACAAAGATATTATTTCATTTTATAATTTTTAGATACCGATGAAAAAATTTTTACCCTTGCCGGCGCTAGCCCGGCACTTTTAACGGATTGTATGTAAATTCAGATATAAGGAGCTCGAGTATTATGGAACAGGCAAAAAAACGTATTTTAACCGGGGACCGTCCTACCGGGAAACTGCACATCGGCCATTATGTAGGCAGTCTGCAGAATCGTGTAAAATTACAGGATGACTACGAAACCTTTATTTTAATCGCAGATATTCAGGCGTTAACCACTCACTTTGAACGTCCGCAGCTGATTCACGACAGCATTTTTGAAGTTGCAATCGACAACCTCTCTGTAGGCTTAGATCCAAACAAAGTTACATGGGTACAGCAGTCTCATGTACCAGCGATTCATGAGCTGACACAGATTTTCTCTCTGCTGGTAACTGTAAATGCACTGCGTCATAACCCAACTGTTAAAACCGAAGCGGCTCAGTACGGCTACGATGACATGACCTACGGATTCCTGGGTTATCCGGTAAGCCAGTCTGCCGATATCACCTTCTGCAATGCCGATATGGTGCCGGTTGGCGAAGACCAGCTGCCTCATATGGAATTAACCCGTAAACTGGTTCGCCGCTTTAACGATATGTATGCGCCAATCTTAAAAGAACCGCAGCATATGTTAAGCAGCTGCTCCCGTTTAATGGGGCTCGATGGCAATGCAAAAATGGGCAAAAGCCTGGGCAATGCTATTTATCTGTCTGACCCGGCCGATGAAGTGGCTCGCAAAGTTAAATCCGCAGTAACCGATGCATCCCGTATCAAAGCTAGCGACCCTGGTCATCCGGAAGTTTGCGTGGTAAATAAATATCATCAGACCTTCACACCAGGCGAATACGAAAACATCTGCGACATGTGCCGCAAAGGGGCTATCGGCTGTGTAGCATGTAAAAAACTGCTGACTGAAAGCCTGAACACTTTATTAGACCCATTCCGCGAAAAACGCGCTTACTACGAAGCACACAAA
Organism: Peptococcaceae bacterium; assembly: GCA_036826195.1. Classification (GTDB taxonomy): domain Bacteria; phylum Bacillota; class Peptococcia; order Peptococcales; family Peptococcaceae; genus UBA7185. Next base: position 1,870 of record DAISWV010000107.1, read on the forward strand.
GACGAAGTGCGTGACATCATCAGCACCGGTACCGCAAAAGCCTGCGAAATCGGTGAAGAAACCATGAAAAAAGTTCGTGATGCTATGTTCTTAACCGTATAATCATATTGTTAAACCGAACAAACATACAACAGCCCGGATTCTGAACCGAATCCGGGCTGTTCTTATTTACATGACATTATATTAATGCACAAAAAAGGAACTCCCGAGGGAGTTCCTTTTTTATTACGTTTGTCATGCAAACGGTTGTGAAATTCTGTGATGGAATTAAACTTCCAGACCCAGTACTTTCGCAGCGTTTTTCCACATGATTTTTTCGTATGTTTCTTCGTCGAAACCGTAGGTAGCGTATTTTTCTGCAGCTTCCAGGTAAGGAACAAATGGGCACGCACTTGCGAACATCATCTGGTCTTTCAGGATGGTTTTTGCAGCATCCAGGAAGTCGCTGGAACCTGGGTATTCTTCGTATTCGGAGATTTCCAGGTATACGTTTCTGTTACGGAAGGTTACGCCGATCATTTCATCAACGAATGGCCATGCACCGTGGCTGATGATGATTTTCAGATCTGGGAAGTCTTTTGCTACGATATCGATTTCACTTGGATGTGTGTAATCCATAACGGTGTTAGCGGTGTAACGAGCTGGACCAGCAGTGATAACGATTGGAATGTTCAGTTCGCAGCATTTTGCGTATACTGGGTACATTTTAGCGTCGCTGCATTTCAGCTGAGCGTACATTGGGTCCATAGCTGCGCCGTGGAAGTCGCCGCTTTTAACAGCTGCATCCAGGTCACGGATTGCCTGCATACCTTTGTGAGGGTCTACACCGTAGTAGCCCAGGAAGATTTCAGGGCAAGCCTGTACGAACTGACGGATTTCTGGGTTGTTTGGTTTGTAACCGTAAGTTGTTTCAGCGTCACGACCAACGATAACAGCTTTCATTACGTTGTGAGCTTTCAGGTCTTCGATGATTTCTGGCATAGTTCTTGCTCTGCTGTAGAATTCATCAATATCAACACCGTTCGCAATCAGACCAGCGCGGAAAATTGGGCTTTCTGCGATGCCGCCGATAATGCTTTTGGTGTTTGGACGATAACGGAAGTCAATGATTGGGCCTTTTACTTTGCCTGCTGGTGCAGCTGGTTTAGAAGCAGCTTTTTCAGCCTGTGCTCTCTGCAGAGCTTTCTGTCTTAATTCTTCCTGAAGTTTCTGTAAATCCATTCTATATCTCTCCTTAGGCAAGATGTTGATTCATCTTTTGGATATTATAATAATGCATCAAACAGCTGATTAGCTGGTCTTGGGATGATGCTTGTGTTAACCAGTAATTCAGATTCTTCTTTCGCTGCGGATACAGCCGCGCGAACTGCGCCTACATCACCTGTTAAGGTTACGAAACCTTTACCGCCGATTGCATAACCGATACGAACTTCGATTAAGGTTACGTCAGCAGCTTTTGCAGCTACGTCGGCAGCTTTGATTGCAGATGCGATAGAGTAGAATTCCAGAACACCCAGAGCGTCACGATCGTTCACCTGGTTTGTCATAGAAATTGCAGGAATTACCTGTTCGTTAATGTTAGGGATGAGCAGAGTATCTACTACATAAGCCCCCCCGATTTTCATGCCTTCAGTCATGGAGGCTCTTACATCTGCGGTGTTACCACCGATAATGATGATGTATTTACCTGGACAAACTGTGGAAGCACGTACAATGTCTACCTGTGCGGCTTTCACCATAAAATCGCAGGTTTCAATGCCGCGGGCAATACTGGACAGTTCAATCATACCTAATGCAGTTCCCATAGCATTATACCTCCTTTCTGATACGAGCGCCGTTTTCATCGATAGAAACAACTACGCCATTCATACTAGCGTGAATGTTAGCGGATAAGCCTTCAGCAGCTGCGCCTAACACTTCACCTTTTACTACGCGGTCACCAGCAGCTTTTGCTGGAACAGCAGGTTTACCGATATGCTGACGGAATGGAACATATACGGTTTCTGGTGCTAATTCAATGCATTCATGTGCATGCAGACCATCAAAATCAGCCAGACCCAGACGAGCGATTAAGCGGTGGGTTGGAATACGATGGCTGTCGATATCTGCTTCTGCAACTGGTTCCATATTACGTGGAACCTGAATGCCTTTTGCACGTAACTGACCTTTGATATAGCCGTTTACTTTACGTGGGGACAGACCCATTGGGCAGGCGAACATTTCACATGCACCGCAGTCACAGCAGTTCATAGCATCCCCGAAGGTTGCTAAGTATTCATCATTGTCAGTAATCTGGTCTTCACGCCAGATATTTCTCATCACTACGTTTGGACGAATCTGATGACCAATCATGTGACGAGGGCACAGGTCGGTACACATTTTGCACTGGATGCAAGCTGCACGCGCCTGACGTTTGATTGTTTCCATCGGCAGAGTTGCACGCTGGAACAGGTAGTGATCTTTTGGCAGCACAATTACGTTACCAGTTGTTTTGGTTACAACCGCATCTGCGATTGCTTTGTCATCCAGAGCGATTTTACCCATCATAGGGCCGCCCAGGATAATGCCGTAATCACGAATGGTTGGGTTTGCAGCTGCAATACATTCAGTGATTGGAGTACCGATTGGCACTTTCAGCATAATAGGTTCTTTTACTTCCCCTACTACAGACAGATATTTTTCTGTAACAGGTGCGCCATGCAGCGCTTCGTACAGGTTCAGCATAGTACCTACGTTATCTACCACAGCACCTACGTCCAGTGGCAGACCGCGTTCTGGTACGCTTCTGCCGGTAACCATCTGTACCATTGTCTGCTCATCGCCAGCCGGATAGAAGGTTGGCATTTCGAAAATTTCGATATCAGCATTTGCACGGTTGATAGCAGCTTTTAAAGAAGCGATTTCTTCTTTATATTTGCCTTTCAGTGCAATGACTTTACGGCTAACGCCGAGATGAGCACCAGTCGCATTAACAGCTTCTACAATCTGATCTGCGAATGTACGGCACAGATATTTATCGGTTTCGATCAGCGGCTCACATTCAGCTGCGTTTACGATAAAGCATTCTGCTTTCGCATTCAGTTTTACGTGAGTCGGGAAGCCAGCACCACCGGCCCCTACGATACCTGCATCTTTTACTGTATCAATAAAACTCAACGTCATACACCACACTTTTCTAAAGAAAATCTATGGAATTTTCCTACAATTTTAATTCATATTCAGACTTATAACAGGTCTGCATCAAATTCTTTGTCATCCACAATGCCTACAACGGTTGCATCCACTGCAGTATCCATGGAACCTGCCGCTACTCGCGCGGTACTGCCCACTGCGATGATAACGGTTTCGCCGGTACCGGCACCGATAATGTCGGCCGCTACTACAGGTTCACCAATTGGTTTGTCATTGTCCAGAATATTGATTGGCTGAACAATCAGCAGTTTCAGACCGGTAAGCGATGTTTCTTTTCTGGTTGCCCAGATATTGCCGATTACTTTTGCAATTTGCACTGAAATTCCTCCTCTTAGTGCGCGATTATTCCCGAACCAGTTCTACACTGAATTTCTGCGCATA
>DAISWV010000108.1:0-5430 GCA_036826195.1 Peptococcaceae bacterium
AGCTGTCTCTGAACTCTGTAACCACAACACCAGGTATTGCTACATCCGAACTGAATGCTGCTGACAGCATCTTCGGTTTAACACCATCTGCTTCCGGTACAGGTGTAACAGAAGGTAAAACAAACGTATTCCAGATGTGCTTTGCTGACCCTAACCAGGGTTCCGCTTCCGCTAAATATATTAGCGAACAGCAGCTGGGTACCAAAATCGGCGTAATCTACAAAAACGACGATGCTTACTCTTCCGGTATCTATGAAACATTTAAAGCTGAAGCTGATGCTTTAGGTCTGGAAATCGTTTCTGAAACAACATTCACAACTGACAGCCAGAACGACTTCTCCGTACAGCTGCAGGATGCTAAAAACGCTGGCGCTGACCTGCTGTTCCTGCCAATGTACTACGATGCTGCTTCCTTAATCCTGAACCAGGCAAACGCTATGGGCTACGCTCCTAAATTCTTCGGCGTAGACGGTATGGACGGTATCCTGACTCTGGAAGGTTTTGATACATCCTTAGCTGAAGGCGTAATGCTGTTAACACCATTCTCCGCTGACGCTGAAGATGAACTGACCAAAAACTTCGTAGCAAAATATCAGGAAAAATACGGCGAAGTTCCAAACCAGTTCGCTGCTGACGCATACGACTGCATCTACGCTCTGCACCAGGCTTGCACTGCTGCAGGTGCTACACCAGACATGAGTGCTGAAGAACTGAACGCTCTGATGATTGAACAGTTCACAACCATGAGCTTTGACGGCTTAACAGGTGAAGGTGCTACATGGAGTGAAAACGGCCAGGTAAGCAAAGATCCAAAAGGTATGGTAATCCAGAACGGCGCATACGTAGGTATGTAATTTACAGACCTGTGTGACCGGAATAATCACATAAGTTCAGACCGCCGCAGGTGCGGCGGTCTTTCTGTACATAAGACATTTGAAAAAGAAGGCACTTCCGTAATTATTTTTATTGTGTGTTCCAGTGCACACTTGTATTTCTGAACTGCACTTGTTATAATTAACGTTATGCTGTATTTTTCAGTATGTTCACAAAATTTATTATGAGGTGAGTGATATGGAGTTTCTCTTCAATCTGATCAGTGGTATCAGTTTAGGGAGTATCTATGCAATCATTGCGCTGGGTTATACTATGGTGTACGGGATTGCAAAAATGCTGAACTTCGCACACGGTGATGTTATCATGGTTGGTGCGTATATCTGTTTCTTCGCGACTATGCGCTTTGGAATGCCGCCGCTGGCTGGTGTTCTGCTGTCGATGGTTGTTTGTACTCTGCTGGGGATTATCATCGAAAGACTGGCGTATAAACCGCTGCGTCAGGCGCCGGCACTGGCTGTACTGATTACAGCTATCGGTATGAGTTATTTCCTGCAGAATTCGGCGCAGCTGTTATGGACATCCAGTCCAAAAGTGTTCCAGTCTGTTGTTGGCACAATTAATGGTGAAACCGGGCTGAAACTGTTTGACGGTGCGTTATCCATTTCTTATGTAACTATCATTACCATTATTGTCTGTGTTGTTATTATGCTGGCTCTGGTAACTTTCGTAAACAAAACAAAAACCGGGAAAGCAATGCGTGCTGTATCGGAAGACAAAGGCGCTGCGCAGCTGATGGGTATTAACGTAAATACCACCATTTCCCTGACTTTCGCAATCGGTTCTGCACTGGCAGCCATTGCAGGTGTTCTGTTATGTTCTGCGTATCCGACTCTGGTTCCAACCACCGGTGCAATGCCTGGTATTAAAGCCTTCACTGCTGCAGTATTCGGCGGGATCGGTTCTATCCCAGGTGCATTAATCGGCGGTATTCTGTTAGGTATTATCGAAATTTTTGCTAAAGCTTACATTACAACTCAGTTATCTGACGCGATTGTATTCGCGGTTCTGATTGTAGTACTGCTGGTTAAACCAACCGGTCTCTTAGGCAAAAAAGTAAGCGAGAAAGTCTGAGGTGTTTTGACATGAACTTAAAAACAATGAATAAAACAACTCGCAGCAACTTTATCACTTACGCAATGGTAATCGCTGCATTTGTAATTGTACAGGCAATGGCAAGCACAGGCGGTATTTCCAGCAGCTTAAAAGGGCAGCTGGTTCCAATCTGTGCATATATCGTAATGGCAATTTCTCTGAACCTGACGGTTGGCGTACTGGGTGAACTGAGCCTGGGTCATGCCGGCTTTATGAGTGTTGGTGCATTCAGCGGTGTTATCACTGCGATGTACTTCAGCCAGACCATCGAAAATACCGTTGTGGTTATGATTCTGGCTATGCTGGTAGGCGGTTTCGCGGCTGCAGTGGTAGGCGTTCTGGTAGGTGTACCGGTACTGCGCTTAAGCGGTGACTATCTGGCAATCGTAACACTGGCGTTCGGTGAAATTATTAAAGGGATTGTAAACAATCTGTATGTAGGGCTGGATGCAAACGGTTTACATTTCTGCATGATTAAAAATACGCTGGAAATGGAAGGCGGCAAAATGCTGCTGAACGGGCCTATGGGTTTAACCGGGATTCCTCGTATTGCAACCTTTACAATGGGTTTTGTACTGATTATGGTTTGCTTAATCGTAATCTTCAACCTGGTTAACAGTAAAAGCGGCCGTGCAATTATGGCGCTGCGCGATAACAAAATCGCGGCACAGTCTGTTGGTATTAACGTAACCAGCTATAAACTGATGGCATTTGTAATTTCTGCAGCAATGGCAGGGATGGCAGGCGTGCTGTTCGCAACCAACTTCTCCACAGTAGTTGCAAGTAAATTTGATATCAACACCTCGATTCTGATTCTGGTATTTGTAGTATTAGGTGGTTTAGGCAGCATGCGCGGCAGCATCATTGCAGCGACTGTATTAACTGTTCTGCCGGAAGTACTGCGTGAATTCTCTGAATATCGTATGCTGGTGTACGCAATCGTACTGATTGTTATGATGCTGGCTACCAACAACCCGACTCTGAAAAATGCTATCAGCAATTTCACCGGGAAGTTCAAAAGAAATTCCGGGAAGGGGGAAAAAGTAAATGGGTAATATGGTTCCAATCCCAAGTAAGGGGTTTATGAAAGAAAGTGACATGGGCCAGACTCCAGTACTGGAAGCAACCCATTTAGGTATCGAATTCGGCGGTTTAAAAGCGGTAGACGATTTCAATATTACCGTAGGTCGTACAGAAATTGCCGGTTTAATCGGGCCAAACGGTGCCGGTAAAACAACCGTATTCAACCTGCTGACAAAAGTATATCAGCCAACTCACGGTACCATTCTGCTGGATGGCAAAGATACCCACGGCATGAATGCGATTCAGGTAAACAAAGCCGGGATTGCCCGTACCTTCCAGAATATCCGTCTGTTCTCCTCTTTAACTGTAGAAGAAAACGTAAAACTGGGGATGCACAATCACACCAAATACAGCACTTTAGAAGGCATTCTGCGTATGCCGAAATACTGGCAGGAAGAAAAACGCACCCACGAACGTGCGCTGGAACTGTTAAATATTTTTGATATGGCGCATCTGGCAAATCATCAGGCTGGCAGCCTGCCATATGGTGCACAGCGTCGTCTGGAAATTGTTCGTGCACTGGCAACCGAACCAAAACTGCTGCTGCTGGATGAACCGGCAGCCGGTATGAACCCTTCCGAAACCGAAGAACTGATGAATAACGTTCGTAAAATCCGTGATACCTTCCAGATTGCAATTCTGTTAATCGAGCACGATATGCAGTTTGTAACCGGTATCTGTGAAGGGATTGCCGTACTGAACTATGGTAAAATCATCGCGAAAGGTACACCACAGGAAGTTATCAATAATCCGGAAGTAATTCGCAGCTATCTGGGGGAATAGGAGGATAATCATGCTTAAAGTTGATAATTTAAACGTATATTATGGCATGATTCATGCCATCAAAGATATTTCTCTGGAAGTTAATAAAGGGGAAATCGTATCTCTGGTAGGGGCAAACGGTGCTGGTAAAACTACCACACTGCATGCAATCTCCGGTCTGTTAAAACCAAGAACCGGTTCTGTAACCTATCTGGAACACAATCTGCTGACTACACCGGCGCATAAAATTGTAGAATGTGGTTTATCCCATGTACCGGAAGGCCGTCGCGTATTCTCTCAGATGACCGTTATGGAAAACCTGGAAATGGGTGCCTATATCTCTAAAGATAAAGCGCGCAACCAGAAAATTCTGGCGAATGTATTCGAACACTTCCCTCGTCTGGAAGAACGTAAACGCCAGCTGGCAGGTACATTATCCGGTGGTGAACAGCAGATGCTGGCAATCGGCCGTGCAATGATGGCTAATCCGGATATGCTGCTCTTAGACGAGCCATCCATGGGTCTGTCTCCGCTGCTGGTAAAAGAAATCTTCAAAATCATTAAAGAATTAAATGATGACGGTATTACCATTCTGCTGGTAGAACAGAATGCAAAACAGGCGCTGTCTATCGCACATCGCGGTTATGTACTGGAAACTGGTAGAATCGTACTGAGTGGTAACGCTGCTGAACTGCTGGAAAATGATGCAGTTAAAAAAGCATACCTGGGTGGTTAATCAGAAACTCTATAATAAAAACACAAACGGAACTCCAAATCGGGGTTCCGTTTTTTGATGCGCAAATTGACAGAATAGTCATTCTGTGATATCTTAATTGCAATCAGTAGAACTATTGACATTAAGAGGAGGCGGTTTGGGTGGAAAAGAAGTATAAAATACAGATACTTATATGTGTTGTGATTATAGTTTGTTTGATTGCGAGTGGATATATTGCTCCATATTTTATGTACGATCAGAATGATGTGGCAGCTGTTTATCGTTTGATTGCAGAAAACAATCTGGACTATCCAAAATATCAGCCTTCTAAATGGGATTTTGTCAACTGGGCGCAAAGAGAAAACGGCCCATTAAAGGCTCACGGCATACATTTTCATAGTGGGTTGTCTATCCCTGTTGCGGACTTGTCACAGCTGGACAATATGGAGTATTTCTGGGATGAAAGTGGCACGGTGGAAACACTCCTTTTACCAGCCAGTGCTAAGACTGTACGTTGCCGGCAGGGAATTTTAAAGACGCTGGATTGTTCCAGAGCAACAGCGTTAGAATCCCTTCGCTGTGATGGCAATCAGTTAACGGAACTTGATTTATCCAATGCAAAAATGTTAGATTCTTTAGATTGCAGTGACAATCAGCTTACCATGTTGAATATTACTGGCTTAGATGCACTGGAAGAAGTGAAGTGTGAGGGCAACAGACTGGAAACTTTGGATTTAACAGGTGTGTCTGGGCTGGTTCGGTTAGATTGCGATGATAATTTGCTGAAAGAGTTAAATTGCTCGGAAAAGAAAAAACTGAGTGAAATTGAATGCAGTAATAATCAGATAACAGAGTTGCATCTTGACGGTGCTTCAAATATAAAA
>DAISWV010000109.1:0-5393 GCA_036826195.1 Peptococcaceae bacterium
TGCGTGCAAACTGTGGAATAATCAGAGTTTCCAGAACGCTTTTCTGATTTGTAACAGCATTAGCCATTATTCATTCCTCCCCCTTCTCACACTTCTTTTCTGACTAAAGAGCCAGATCTGTCTTCGTAATGAGTATGACACAGGTCGTGTGCCAGGTGGCTCAGTGGTTTTTCCAGGAAATCTGCGTAGATTTCTGTAATCTGAGGGTTTTCATGGCTCAGACGCAGGGAACCTTTTGCAGTTTCCATCTGACCGGCACCTGCTGCAGCACCGTTAATCACGCCTGCAGCATCATGGTTGTACATGGTTGCGGTACGTGCTTCACGAACCCAATCCTGTGGTGGAACAGCTGTTTTTGGCTGACCGCCGCCGGAGATACAACCGCCTGGGCAAGCCATTACTTCTAAGAAGTGGAAATCAGCTTTGCCAGCTTTAATTTCTTCACATAACTGACGGGCATTTGCTAACCCGGATGCTACTACTACTTTTACATCGCCAACGCCCGGTACGTTTACAGATGCACGTTTGATGCCTTCCAGACCGCGAACAGGTTCCAGATTGTACAGGGATGTTGGTGGTGCATTTTTGGTGATCAGATAGTAAGCGGAACGTACAGCAGCTTCCATTACACCACCGGTGTTACCGAAGATTAAGCCTGCTGTGGAACCAATCTGATCGTACTGGCCTTCCGGCAGATTAGCGAAATCGATATCGCCTAATTTTTCACGGATCATGTCAGCCAGTTCACGTACGCTCAGTACGTAGTCCATATCTTTTACAGTGTCATCGTTGTAGTATTTACCAGCGCCGCCTTCTAAACCAGCAAACTGAGAACGGCTTGCTTCGAATTTTTTAGCAACACATGGCATAATTGCTACGTTTACGATTTTGTTGTATGGCACGCCCAGTTTTTCTGCATTGTAGGTTTTCAGGGTAGAACCATGCATCATCATTGGGGAACGTGCAGAGGACAGATTTGGAATTAATTCCGGATAGTAGTACTCTACGAATTTAACCCAGCCTGGACAGCAGGATGTCATCTGTGGCAGTACGCCACCTGTTGTCACACGTTCAACCAGTTCAGAACCTTCTTCCATGATGGTTAAGTCAGCACTGAAGTTGGTATCTACAACCACATCGAAACCTAATTCACGCAGTGCAGTAACCATCTGACCTTCCGCCCATGCGCCTGCGCCCATGCCGAACTCTTCACCGATACCAACACGAGTGGCTGGAGCAGTCTGAACGATTACAGTTGTTTCAGGGTCCTGAATTGCTTTCCATACGTTTTCTACATCGCTGCGTTCTGCGATAGCGCCGGTTGGACACCACAGAGAACACTGACCGCAATGTACACAGATGAACTGATCCATTACAGGCAGTTCATAGTAACCAAATACGCTCTGTACTTTTTCGCACGCTTCAATACACTGACCGCACAGGATACATTTTTCGTCATTACGTACCAGAGATACGTTGTCTGGATCCAGAGGAACACGACCTTTTACCTGTGCAGGCATTGCGCTTGCGTTCAGGTACTGATTCGGCAGCCAGCCGGTGCCGCTTGGATCACTGACAGGTCTGCAGCCAGTCATGGTTGCAGCAGCGCCTACTGCGCCGGCACCTGCCATAACACTTAGAAAACGACGTCTGCTCATGCCTTTGTTTTCTAAATTTTTGTGTTTTTCCATTTGATTCACCTCAACGAAATAAATTTAATGAAACCATTACATAAAGCTTTTAAACTTTAAATGAGTCCTCTTGCTTTCCTTCTGCCGGCAGACCGCCACCTGTACTGCCATTGCAGCCGAAATCAGAATTCTCAAACATTAATGAGTGTTCAAGGATAGCACAACTATCCTAGTATCATTCTATACTGTTTCATAGGTTTTCCGCAATCCTTTTTTATTGTGAAAAACGATGCAAACCCCACTCGTTGAGCAATTTGTATTTTTTATAATGCGAGCGCTTCCTGGAGCAATAGCCGCACATGTTCACTGCAGATGCTGTAAAAAACCTGCTTCCCGTCTTTTCTGCCCTGCACAATCCGCAAGTTTCGTAATACCCGAAGCTGATGCGATACAGCCGACTGTGTACTACCCACAAGAACCGTCAAATCACAGACACACAATTCCGCCTGCAGCAGGTAATACAGAATCTTCACCCTGGTATTATCGCCCAGCACTTTGAATAATTCTGCTGTCTGCTGGCTTTTCTCCTCCGGAATGGGATTGTTCTGTAACAAATCGCGTGCCTGATTGTGCACACAGAACTCCTCGCATTGCCATGGCTCTTCCACGATATCGGCCTCCTTTTTTCATAAAATTATATACAATTTGATTGTGAACAAAAATGCAAATCTATCTTAACATTTTCTTAAAAATTGAAGAAATAAGAAATGCTTATTATTTTCGTCTCAGCTGAACCGCATTTACGGTTTTGCGAGGCATCTGTTTTTCTTTTGCTGTCAGTGCTGCGTCGCCTGGCCGGCCCAGTGCCACGATGCCGTAGATTTCTAAATCCTCCGATGCCTGAAATTCACTTCGCAGATCGATGCGGTCAAAGGAACCAATGCAGTGAGTTACATAACCCCTTCTCTGCGCCTCCAGTGTCAGATAGCCCCAGGCGCAGCCAGTATCAAAGGCTGTCCAGTAATTGTAAAGGCCATTGTGGGTATCACCCATGTTGCCTGCCAGCAGAATCAGCACTGGCGCTTTAGAAATCCACTCTTTTTCACCTGGCAGCATATATTCCATCAGCATTTCCTTATCCTGCGGTGTCTTTGCTACGAAAAACCGCCATGGCTGTTCGTTGTATGCGCTTGGCGCCTGGGTGGCTGCCAGCAGCATAGCTTTTAAATCCTCGTCATCCACCGGTTCTTCAGCAAAATACATAGTGGAGTAACGCTCCATCATTTCAGTCATAATTTCCTGCTCTAATACACGTCTCATAACTTTATCCCTCTTTCTTTAGTGCATATCTGCACGGCTGATACCATATACTGAATTGTATCATCTTATTATTAATATACCACAAAACAGCTATTCTCAAAACATAACATTCCCGTCTGCTTGCTGTTATAAAAAAATTTATAATTTATTCATCTATTTATCAAAAAGATATGTACTTCGCTAATAATTGTGATATAATAAATTTATCATTATATGACTCGTATTATTTTAAGGAGGGCTTTTTTATGAAACTGCAGGAAATTCAGGCAATTGCACTGGCGGTATCCACGGAGGAGCTGATTGCCGCTGACGAAAAATTTGCACAGCCAGTGACTCTGAGCGAAGATGAAATCGCGGAAGCACTGTTAAAAGGTGACACAAAATCGGAAAAACTGCTGGCTGAAACCGCTCTGCCAGAAGAAGACGCTTTAAAACATTTAGTGCTGGAACTGATTGCATTAAACCGTGAAATCGAAATCGCAGAAGCAAAATACCGCAAAGCATCCGCCGAAGAAGGCTATGCATTGGCAGCTCGCATCAGTACTTTACAGAATCACAAAACCACTGTAAGCACGATGTTTGTTGCCACTATGTAACTCCGCTGTATCCACACACAAAACTTAAACGCTGTATGCAGATAATTCTGCTGCAGCGTTTTTTGCTGGTACACATTTTTTATTCTTTCTTTTAATATTCATTTGCTTTTCCTTTGACAGTCCTGTAAGAACCATGTAAGATAACAGATAAAATAAGATAATAAAACCATTTTTATTTTGAATCTCTAAATAAAAGGACTGATTCTGTTGCGGCAATTTTTACTGGATTTTTATCATGATCGTACCTTTTCATCTACACTGATGAAAATTGCCATTCCTATTATTCTGCAAAACCTGATTTCCTCGTCGCTAAATATGATCGATACCATTATGATTGGCCGGGTAGGTACATTAGAGCTGGCTGCTGTAGGCGTTGCCACCCAGTTTTTCTTTTTTCATATTGTGGCTCTTACAGGCGGATGCAGCGGCTTTTGTATTTTTATTGCCCAGTACTGGGGCAAACAGAATATCCCTGCCATTAAACGCTATCTGGGAATCATTCTTCTATATGTATCCGGTGTCGGAATTCTGTTTACACTGGCAGGTATTTTTTTCGCGGAACAGATTATCTTTCTATTTAATGATGACCCACAGGTAATCAATCTGGGCGCGCTTTATATCCGCACGCTGGCTTTTGGCACACTCTTTTCAGGATTTACCTATGCATTTGGCTTTGCATCCCGCAGTATTGAAAACTGCTTTCTCCCTATGATTGCCAGCACCATTGCACTGGTTACAAACACCTTTATGAATTATGTGCTGATTTTCGGACATTTTGGAGCACCGGCTCTGGGTGTGGAAGGGGCTGCACTGGCAACGCTCTTCGCCCGTATTCTGGAAGCATCTATTATTATTCTCTACATATACGGAAAGCGTACACCGTTGGCTGTAATGCCTGCTGATTTTGATTTCCGCCCAGCCTTTCTTTTTCAGGACTGGCGTACCGTCCTTCCGGTTATGCTGAATGAACTGTGCTGGGGGCTTGCCACTGTAGTTTATACGGCCGCATACGGGCGCATCAGCACCGATGCACTGGCCAGTATTCAGATTGCCAATACCGTACAGAACCTGTTCCTGATTTTCGGTATGGGGGTTTCCGGTGCTACAGCTACTATGGTCGGCAATACTATCGGCCGCGGCCTTGCTAAACGAGCCGAAACCTACGCCTACCGTTCCATTTTCATCTGTGCTGTAATTGGAATCATTCTAACGATTCTGATTCTGATTCTGGCACCGGTGTTCCTGTGGTTCTATCAGCTGGAGTCTGCACAGGTAAGCGCAGATGCTATTGTGCTGATTCGGATTCTGGCACTTTCCATGCCAATTAAACTGATTAACATTACCGTCATCATGGGTATTCTCCGCGCCGGCGGCGATGTAATCTTCTCCCTCTTATTTGAAAGCTGCACCATGTGGTTTATCGGAGTTCCGCTTGCCTTTATCGGCGCACTGATACTCCAGTGGCCGGTATATCTGGTATACGCTCTGGTCATCATCGAAGAGGCCGTAAAATTTGCATTATGCCTGTGGCGCTCCTTCAGCGGCCGCTGGATGAAAGTATTTGTGTAAAAAAATACGTAGATACAAAAACAGAGATTCCGTTTTCCAGAATCTCTGTTTTTTAATTTATGTTAATTCAATTGTCTTTCATGACATAAGATTTTTTGTGTCTGGCAAGGCGGAAACAAGGATGATGATGAATTTTTGTTTCGCAAGGCGGCTTTGAATTTTTCGAACGACACGTATTAAACATACGCAAGGTGAGAAAAATTCAAAACAACACAGCGAAACAGAAATTCAGCACATCCTCAAAATGCTGTGTGGTCGCCGTCCCTCTGCCATACCG
>DAISWV010000110.1:0-5388 GCA_036826195.1 Peptococcaceae bacterium
ACTGATTATCCAGAATGATATCGGGAATCAGCACAGTCCAACCACCATTGTGGCTGCTATTACCGGGCAGCTGTCGAAAGCAAAACTGCCGACGCACGTAGAACTGGGCGGCCGGGAAAACGGGCTGTCAAAAAATTCTGTGGTGCTGGTGGAGCAGGTACGTACCATTGATAAACATCGTCTGAAGGAAAAAATCTGCAGTGTAGATAAAACCATTATGGAACAGGTGGATATCGCACTGGAAATCAGTATGGGGCTGCGATTCCCGTTTGCCCGCGAGGAGGAGCATGGCAATGAACGAACAGAACGCAGTGCAGCACAGTGAACAGATTAAGCGGCTGGCAAAAGAGCTGAACTGGTCTGCAGTAAAGCTGGAAAAAACAGTAGCACTGCTGGATGAGGGCAACACTATTCCATTTATTGCCCGTTACCGCAAAGAAGTAACCGGTGAAATGGACGAGGTGCTGCTGCGTAAACTGGCGGAACGACTGCAGTATCTGCGCAATCTGGATCAGAGAAAGGCAGATGTACTGGCTAGTATCGAAGAACAGGGTAAACTGACCGATGAACTGGAACAGAAAATCCGCAGTGCAGAACTTCTGCAGGAGGTAGAGGATTTTTATCTGCCCTATAAGCAGAAACGGAAAACCAGAGCTAGTATAGCCCGGGAAAAAGGGCTGGAGCCGTTGGCGGTTTCTATTCTGGAAGGCAGCTGTGCAGAGCCTGCTATAGAAGTTGCAAAAGCATACATAAACGAAAACACCGGTGTTTTAAACGCAGAAGAAGGGCTTGCAGGTGCAATGGATATCATTGCTGAAATCCTGGCGGATGATGCAGAACTTCGTAAAAAAGCGCGGCATCTGGCCTGGAAAGAGGGCGTGCTGGTGACAAAGCTGCGGAAAACGCTGGATGAGAACGAGACAACGCCGTATGAAATGTATTATGCGTATGAAGAAGCTGTGAAAAAAATACCGCCTCACAGAATTCTGGCGGTTAATCGCGGTGAACAGGATGAGGTGCTTTCTGTCAAAATCGAACAGCCGGAAGGTGCCATGCTGCAGATGATAACAGCACAGTATTGCAAAAATCGAAAATCGGATATACAGACTGTGTTTGAGGCGGCTGCCAGAGACAGCTGGAAACGGCTGATCGGGCCTGCCATCGAGAGGGAGGTACGCAATGAGCTGACATCTCGCGGAGAAGAGCAGGCGATTAAAGTATTTGCGGCGAATCTGCACAGTCTGCTTCTGCAGGCTCCGGTAAAAGGCCGAATTGTGCTGGGCGTTGACCCGGGATTTCGTACCGGCTGCAAGCTGGCTGTAGTGGATGATACCGGCAAAGTGCTGGAAGTGGGTGTTATGTATCCTCATCCGCCGCAGAAAAAATATAAAGAGGCGGCAGAACTGATGAAACAGATGATTGCCCGCTGGAACGTTGATATTATTGCCATCGGGAACGGTACCGCATCACGGGAGTCAGAAGCGCTGGCTGCTGATGTAATACGGCAGTGTCCGCAGGTACAGTATATCATTGTATCAGAGGCAGGCGCATCGGTTTATTCGGCATCACCGTTAGCAAAAGAAGAATTTCCGGAGTACGATTTATCGCTTCGAAGTGCGGTATCGATTGCCCGCCGTCTGCAGGATCCTCTTGCAGAGCTGGTGAAAATCGAGCCGAAAGCTGTTGGTGTTGGCCAGTATCAGCACGATGTAACGCCAAAACGTCTGGACGAAGCGCTGGGTGCTGTTGTGGAAGACTGTGTAAATGGCGTCGGTGTAGAAGTCAATACGGCTTCCAGTGCGCTTTTGCAGTATGTGGCAGGGCTCAGCAAATCTACTGCTGATGGCATTGTAAAGATGCGTAATGAACAGGGCAGACTGACAAACCGGAAACAGCTCTTAAAAGTTCCGCGGCTCGGGCCGAAAGCCTTTGAACAGTGTGCCGGTTTTATCCGTATTGCCGACGGTGATAATCCGCTGGATAATACACCGGTGCATCCGGAATCCTACAAAACAGCAGAGGCTTTATTAAAGCAGCTCGGTTTTGACAAAAAAGACCTGACCGGTACAAAACTGCCGCTGGTTCGTGAAGCATTGCGGAAGGTTGATATAAAACGGATGGCAGAGCTTCTGCAGACTGGGGAACCAACACTGCGCGATATTATAGAAGCATTGCAGAAACCGGGACGAGACCCGCGTGAAGAGCTGGATCCGCCTTTATTACGAAGCGATGTGCTTTCGATGGAAGATTTAAAGCCGGGCATGGAACTGATGGGCACTGTACGCAATGTCGTAGATTTTGGCGCCTTTGTGGATATTGGTGTAAAGCAGGACGGTCTGATTCATATTTCGCAGTTCGGC
This sequence comes from Peptococcaceae bacterium, assembly GCA_036826195.1. GTDB lineage: Bacteria > Bacillota > Peptococcia > Peptococcales > Peptococcaceae > UBA7185. The sequence goes on from DAISWV010000110.1 coordinate 2,361, forward strand.
AGCAGATTTATCAAACATCCAATGGAAGTTGTATCGGCAGGCGATGTTATAAAAGTAAAAATACTGGATGTGGATTTACGCAGAGGGCGTATTGCATTAACCAGAAAATTAGAGGAACAGACAGGAGAACAGAAATGATTGCATTAACAAATGGCAGATTATATACCATTGATAACGGCATCATTGAGCAGGGAACCATTCTGCTTGATGGCGAAAAAATTGCAGCCGTAGGCACCGATGTAGCCATTCCCGCAGAGGCGCAGGTTATTGATGTGGAAGGCCGCATTGTAACACCGGGCTTTATTGATGCCCATACGCATATTGGTATTGACGAGGAAATTCACCAGCCAATCGGGGACGACTGCAATGAGATGACAGAACCGAACACCGCTGAACTGCGTGCGATGGATGCTATCAATTACCGGGATCTGAGTTTTCAGGATGCGGTAAAAGCCGGCATTACCACCGTTATGATTACACCAGGCAGTGCCAATGTGTTTGGCGGTCTGGTTGCCGTTATGAAAACAGCAGGCAGAACCTACAAGGAAATGCTGTTAAATGGTGAAGCTGGTTTAAAAATGGCTTTTGGGGAAAATCCGAAACGTGTTTACGGAGAAAAGGATAAAACGCCTTCTACCCGCATGGCTACCATGGCCATTGCCCGTCAGGGTTTTTATGAAGCAAAGGAATATCTGAAAAAAAGTGAAGAAGACCGTGAGTTCAGTCTGCAGACGGAACACATTGCAAAAGCGCTGGATGGCGGTATTCCGGTTCGTGCCCATGCACACCGTGCCGATGATATTATGACAGCGATTCGTCTGCGCGATGAATTTCATCTGGATTTAGTGGTGGAACACTGTACCGATGGCCATCTGATTGTGGATGAACTGAAAGAGGCTGGCGTTCCGGTAGCCGTAGGGCCAAGCCTGAGCAACCGCGCCAAAGTGGAAATGGAAAACGTGACATTCCGTACACCGGGTGTTTTAGCCAGTGCCGGTATTGATGTAGCTATTATTACCGATGCACCATGCACACCGATTCAGTATCTGCCAATCTGTGCCGGTATGGCAATGCGCGAAGGCATGACTGAAGAAGATGCTTTTAAAGCATTAACCATCGTGCCTGCAAAAATTCTGAAAGTGGATGACCGTTTAGGCAGCCTGACCGTTGGCAAGGATGCTGACGTGGTAGTCTGGAATAATCATCCGATGGAAATTATGGGCCGTCCGGAAATGGTATTTGTGAGCGGAAAACAGATTGTATAATCAAATCTTTAAGATTTGGTAAAAAGGTATGATAATTCATTGAAATTACACGACAGAATGGTATAATGTGTCTAGTCATTTTAATGTCAGGATTTCAGAAACCATAAAGGAGGCGTGTTATGAGACCGGAACGGGACAAGCTCTTATTTGAATTATCGTATTTAAACACATCGGCATTATTCGCGCTGCGTGAAAAAATAGCGCCGCTGGTATATAACGAACTGGCAGACCAGATGTGGGAAAAGGCTGTTATGCGGACAAGCCGCAGGCTTCGTAAATAAGTTTTTAACAAAAGAAAAGTGCTGTAAGGATACTGATCCCTGCAGCACTTTTTGTTTTGTTAAAACTGAATTTACAGCGCCTGAATTGATGGCAGTGTATATATAATCGAAATTTCTTTAGACAAAAAGACAGCTGCTGAAAATCAGCAGCCGTCTTTTTATTTTTATATTGGATGGTGTGAAAGCGAATTATTTCCCTACTTTGGAGAAGTATTCTTTTGTTGCTTTTACAACAACACCGCTCAGACCGATGATACCGATTAAGTTCGGAATTGCCATCAGACCGTTAGATGTATCGGAAATACCCCAAATCAGATCCAGGTTGCCGGAACCACTTGCACAGCCGATAAATACTACTGCGATGTACAGTACACGGTAAGCTGTAACGATTGTCTGATTTTTGTTGGATAAGTATTCTACTGCTTTTTCACCGTAGTAAGCCCAGCCTAAAATTGTGGAGGTAGCAAACAGTACAGTACCCAGAGTTACGCAAACGCCGCCGATGCCAGGAATTACAGTGTTGTAAGCCTCGATACTTAATGCAGAACCGGACAGGCCTGTTTCCAGAGCGCCGCTGGTCATGATAACCATTGCAGTACAAGTACAGATGATGATTGTTGTGAAGAATACTTCGAACATACCCCACAGACCCTGTTCAACAGGTTCTTTTGTGGAGGAGGAAGCGTGTGCGATAGGAGCACTACCTAAACCAGCTTCGTTGGAGTATACGCCGCGGGCAAAACCGTAACGCATAGCTACCATGATACCGTAACCGGCAGCACCGCCGGCAGCAGACTGGAAGCTGAATGCTTCGCTGATAATTGTCTGGAAAGCTGCTGGAATTTCAGTAATGTTTAAAGCCAGAGCTACAATTGCAACTACTACATAGAATACAGCCATGAAAGGAACCAGTTTTTCTGTGATAGTAGCAATACGACGGATACCGCCCAGAATGATTGCACCAACCAGAACTGTTAATACAGCACCGGTAGCTACTGGTGGGATGCCCAGTACAGATTCCATCGCCATGGAAATGGAGTTCCCCTGAGTTGCGTTACCGGTACCCAGGCAGGCAATTGCTACGAAGAATGCGAAAATCATAGCCAGCCATTTCATACCTAAACCGTTCTGAATGTAGTACATAGGACCGCCTACCCACTGATCCTGTTCATTTTTTTCACGGTAGGTTAAAGATAATACGATTTCGGAATATTTGGTTACCATACCCAGCAGAGCACTGACCCACATCCAGAAAATCGCACCAGGACCACCGGATACTAATGCAGTTGCTACACCGGTGATGGAACCGGTACCGATGGTACCAGCCATAGCAGTTGCTACAGCCTGGAATGGGCTAACACCGGATTCGTCAGCTGTACGCTGTTTACCAGTAAACAGACCACCAACAGTCTGTTTCATTGCATAACCAAATTTGGTGAACTGCGGGAAGCCCATGCGGATGGACAGCAGTAAACCTGCGCC
>DAISWV010000111.1:0-5388 GCA_036826195.1 Peptococcaceae bacterium
TTCCTGAAAATCCCGCACAATATGGCTTGCCTTCTCTACAAACACTTTCCCGGTATCCGTCAGCTGCACACCTTTGTGGGAGCGAATCATCAGCACGACGCCAAGCTCCGTTTCCAGCTTGTTAATCGCTTTGCTGATAGTCTGCTGGGTTACATAGAGATTCTCTGCCGCTACGGTAATGGAATTAGTTTTTGCAACCATACAAATATACTGTAACTGCTCGATATTCATAAAAACCTCCAGATACACAAATGAAAAGCTATTACCTGATAACTCCACTATTATTTTATTATAACATAAATCTTACAGAATTTCCAGCCTTCATATAAATGAGAGCCCGACAGTTTTGCCGGGCCCTCGCAATAAATCGCTGTTTATTGTTGTACTTTATTTAAATGCCTGATAAATTACGCCGCCTTCTACGTCTTTCGGCATACGGTTGCCAACCAGCTGACAGATGGTTGGAACGATATCTACGTTACGTACAGGGCGTTTCAGAACTTCGCCGGCTCTCAGACCGCCGCCAGCCATGATGCACAGTGCGCCTGCAGAGTAGCCGTGGTTGGTTACAGGGCCAGGAGCGTTAAAATGTTCAAAGCCGAAGTCTTTGGTCAGCTGGAAGAAGATATCCCCTACGTGGTCGCCGCCTACGCCTAACAGTTCCATTTCCTCTCTGGTGCAGCAGAAGGAAACAACGCGTTCGCCGCTCTTCGGATCACGGTAGTTGTACAGGTCGGTAATAATCTGCTGTACAGTTTTATCGTAATCTTCCGGCTCTACGATACCTTCCGGGTCACGGCCTTTCAGGTTTACGTAAATGTAAGAGGTACGATGGTTAATCGCAGTTGTTTTACTCCAGTCAATTGCATACATCCCTTCGATACCTGGTACAGGAACGATTGTGGTGTAGCCCAGTTCGCTCATAACACCGGCATTGATACCGGATAATTCACCGATACCAGGGTTTTCGTAACCGGCGGAGCGTGGAATTGCCGCGTGGTCAGAAGTTACAAATGCTGCAGTATCATCGTCTACGTATTCCAGAACCATACCGATGTATTTGTCGTTGATTTCATAGATACGGTCGATGTTGTCGGCCATGCGTTCCCATTCCGGATGAGAGCCAGGGATTGCCTGTTCAATATACCAGTGGTTGCACAGGTCAATGCTGTGTAAGTGGATATAGAACAGCTGCCAGTCAGGATTTGCCTCAAACAGATAACGGGTGGCATCCATATGCCAGTCGTTGATTTTATCAAAGGATTCTAACGCAATATCATCACCCAGTTTGGTATGACGGTCAAAAGATGCAAAGTAGCACATCGGGCCAACCGCTTTTAACAGCTCAGGCTGCAGGGATTTTGGATAGAAGTATTCATCATCTTCGATATCCATTACGTGAGAAATATATACACGGCCTGCGGTGCCGTCTTCATTCATATCAACGCCGCGCAGATAATACGCAACTTTTGTTGGTTCTTCGTTGATCGGGAAGGTATCATAAATTGGTTCGGACCAGGTGTTCAGTGTGCAGGAACCTAATGGATTGTCTGCTTTTTTGTTTGGATACAGAGTAAAGGTATCGTAATGAACACCGTCGGATGCTGTGATTAACAGGTAACGGCGAACCAGAGAATCGTTCATGGTTACCAGACATTCTTTTGCGTTTTCCGGAACTTCAAAGCCCCAGTTAGCCGCATCTTTCAGAGGTGTGTACAGAATATCGGTAGCGTCGGAGTTCGCCTGTTCTTCAGCACTCAGTTTGTATAATACCATTGCAGGGGATTCCAGTGGCGGAGTGCGGAAATGGCTGCCGGTCATCGCTGCCAGCAGGTCTTCTTTACTCATACCGGCGCCCATGCCTGGATATAATTCAGCGCCGCCTTCTGCAGGTGCTTCATCACCGGTACCGGCAAATTTATCTACCTGATCTTTAAATACAACGCAGTCGCCGGATGCCTGGTTTACAGAGTGAGGCACTTCTTTACTGGTTGGATATTCTGCTTTCATAACAACCATCTTCTGGAATGCTACGGAGCTTCTCAGGAATGGTACAACACCAGTACCGTCTACAAAAATATTGTTACTGCCTTCTACACGGTTTGGCCATGCTTCGCAGTAGTTCAGCATAATACATTTTTTATTGTCATCGTCAAAGGCTTCCCAGATTAATTCACTTTTAACGCGGCGGGAGTCCCAGTTTAATTCGGTAATACCCAGAGATTTCCCCAGTGTATGGTTTAAGAAGTCAGTGATCCCATGGGTTCTAGGATAGTTCCCGGTTGCCAGAGAGCACCAGTTTGGAGGAGTGCCGGCTGGCAATACGCCCAGCATATCCAGATTTTCGGTGGCAATCCCTTTTTCCAGTAATTTTTTCATATTAGGCATTCTGCCTTCCGCAATCAGTTTTTTCACGCGGACAGGGTCAGCGCCGTCTAAACCAATCATCATTGCTCGTTTCATTCCCATAATCAATAACCTCCTTACAAAATCATCCTGTATTTCATTTCATATTTACTTGATACTTTTATTATAGCTGTCTCTTTTTTCCCTGTGAAACAACCAACATTCAATTTTTAATTGTACTCACAACCAGAAGTTGTTATGCCTAAAACACCATCACCGCAAAATAGAGCCAGTTAATGCCGAAGAGTAATACTAAAAACCCGGCAATAATCATAATCGCCTGTTTTTTGCGGAATTCCTTCATCGGATTGTAATAGACTTTTTCCTGTGTTTCATCGTATACAATTAAGGATTTCCGCCCGGTGGCCCAGTGTTCTGCCTCTGCTTTCGGATACTGATTGGTTACCTGTTTTATTTTGAAATCCTTGGTGAATTCAAATGTTACAGCCAGCTCCGCTTTGCTTTTTCCCGGCTTGATTTTGGTAATCTCCGCTGTGGTATAAAAACCCTGCGGCCGCACTTTGTCCTCCTGTTTCTGTACATAGAAGGTAGCTGCAATGAGGCCGATACCGCCTAATATAAAGGCCAGTGCAACCAGAACATGAATGTTGAACATTTCTATCACCTCGATTTCTGTTAAACGCATTCGGCTGTCATGTACTTTTAAAACAGGGCCGCCGTATCAAAGCAACGAACCTTTCGATAACGACAGCCCCTGTTAAGCTCTTACTTATAAATTCTTACTTACTTTTAAATTCTCGCGTTGCTAAACGGTTAGCAGGTTAAACGTTCTGCTTCCTGTTCCAGTTCTTCCAGCGATTTCTGAGCGGAGTTGATACCCCAGAACAGAGCAAAGATTGCTGGAACAAAGTAGAACAGTGCATTTACGATATTTACACCCAGGTAGCTGCCGGCTGCATAAACAGCAGGAACGGTCAGTGTCAGAGGTGCCGCGATTAAACGACCGGACGCAAATACGATACCGGTAGCATTACTACGAATTCTGGTTGGGAAGCTTTCTGCCAGGTAGGTCCACATTAAGGTCATGGTACCGCCGCAGAATGCGGAGCCCAGAATCCCCAGAATTGCTAGCAGAACCGGCCATAACAGAGAACCGCTTGTATTGTAGAGCCCTGCCATCGGCCCGGTTACATAACCGCGGAGCAGACAGATGGTACCGGCAATACAGGACATGATGATAATCGGAATACGACGGCCGCCTTTATCTGAGAAGAAGGAAACGGTAACATCACCGATTGGTGTACCAACTACACCTGTCGCACTGATAATCAATACCACACCATAGGCCCAGCCCAGATCAACCATAAAGGTTACACCGTAGCTTGCAATATAGAAAATACCTAAGGTTGCACCCCACGACAGAACAAATACTACGATTGTCTGTTTAATAAACGCAGGGCTGAACATAACTTTTAATGTCTGGAACATGGTGACTGGTTTTTCATGTACGCAGGTAGCTGCCAGTGCACTTAAATCACAAGGTTCGCCGGTACATTCGGATACAATTGCTTCCGCTTTCTGGATTTTGCCTTTCATAACCAGCCAGCGTGGAGATTCTTTTAACCATTTTAAACCGATTGGAACTAACACAATACCGGCACCGCCGACCATAAAGCATAAGCGCCATGCATGGTCACCCAGGCCGATTACCGCTGTAGCAAAGAATGCGCCAAATGGAATCCCTAAGGTACCACATGCGATAGAAAGTGCCTGATATTTACCACGGGTAGCCGATGGCAGCATTTCCGCCATATATACCATAGCTACAGTTACCATACCTACGGTACCAAAGCCAACCAGGAAACGCATAAGAACAAACATGCCGTACGCTTCAGTCATACCGTTGATAATAGATGCCAGCGAGAACATCGCTACTAAGCCCATCAGGGTTGTTTTACGCCCGATCCGGGTTGCAATCCACCCTGCAAAGAAACCACCCAGACACATCCCCAGGAAGTTCATCGAGTTCATCTGGGCAATCTGGTCTAATGTAAAGCCTAAATCCGCCATAACCGATGGTGTAATGTAACCGAACAGCTGCATATCCATCTGGTCAAAGAAGTAACACATCGCTGCAATCCACAGGAAGTGTTTGTGGGTTTTCCCCAGTTTGGTCATGCCGTCAAAATAGTTGTTGCCGGCTGCTGCATTTGCCTGACCTGCCATAAAAATCACCTCATTAAATAAAATTAAATGTTTTAGCTGCTGTATTCAGAATATTATGTTTTTATTATTCCATACATAAGCTGTATTTATTAATTTTATTATAAAATTATCTCGTACATTTGTGAAACTACCGCTGATTGTTCTCCCGTGCTTTCCACAACCGAAAGTTGTCTACCCTTCTGTTCTGTCACAGCCTTACGTGATATCTTCTGCGAAATCAGCGGTATACAACCGTTTTCTTAATAGACAGCCTCTTTCCTGCTATGCTACAATAAATAAAAAAGATTATTTTCAACATTTTTACCTCAAGGGGGTTTTGATATGTATCTACAGGAAACTCACAAAGTATGGCTGGCTACCGGTGAGGCACCGGTGTATTTAGAGCCGTCTATGGCCAACCGCCACGGGCTCATTGCCGGGGCTACCGGTACCGGTAAAACGGTTACCTTAAAGGTGCTGGCGGAATCGTTCAGCGAAATGGGCGTGCCGGTGTTTGTGGCCGATATTAAAGGCGATTTAACCGGTATGTGCATGCAGGGTGAGGAGACAAAACATATCCGCCGCAGTATCGACAACATGCACATCGAAAATTTCACCTATACGGCCTATCCTGCCCGTTTTTTTGATGTATACGGCAAATATGGCCATGGGGTGCGCACCACAATCTCCGAGATGGGACCTGATTTATTAAGCCGTCTGTTAGGCTTAAACGATACCCAGAGCGGCATTTTAAACATTGTATTCCGCATTGCCGATGAACAGGGCCTTTTACTTTTAGATTTAAAAGATTTACGG
>DAISWV010000112.1:0-5239 GCA_036826195.1 Peptococcaceae bacterium
ATATCGGTAATCTGTGTATTGAATGTGGTGTGACGGCAATGGTCAGACCAGTAGGTGTCAATCATTTTTAATTCGGTGATGGTTGGATTGCGTTTTTCTTCATCACGGAAATAGCCCTGCATGAAGCGCAGGTCGCCTAAATCCATAGCCAGACCATACTGCTGACGCAGTGCTTCCAGCTGTTCATCGTTAGCTTCCATAAAGCCTTCTAAAGAGAACACTGCTTCTGGTTCTTCTACTACGTCAACTAAGGTTTCCGGTTTTTCCAGAGCTGCTTCTCTGTTTTCTACCGGGTTGATTAAGTGTTTTTTCATTTTCTGCAGGTCAGCTTCACTTACACTGCCCAAAAATGCGTATACTTTCGCTGCACGAACAACAGGACGTTCTTTGGTGATAATCTGTACACACTGAGCAGCGGAGTCTGCACGCTGGTCATACTGGCCAGGCAGAGCCTCTACTGCAAAAATGATGTGTTCGCCTTCGATTTCAGGCAGGTTTTCACGATACAGATTGTCACACTGCGGTTCCGAGAAAATCAGACGACCTGCTGCTTCACAGTTTTCTTCCTCCAGGCCCTGTACATCATAGCGGTTGAAAATACGCAGACCGGTGAGCCCTTCGATATGCAGATAATTCTGCAGAGTGCTTAACAGGCCCTGTGCTTCGATATCAAAACCTGGACGCTTCTCTGCAAAAAAACGATAGATATTTGCCACGAGTTTGTTCCCCCTATACTCTTTCGGGATTTTTTATGTCTTGCCTGTATCTTTGCTTTTGATTAACGATTACAGAAATGCTTTTTTACCGATATCGGTACGATACTGCATGTTTTCAAATGTAATCTGTTTTACGCCTTTGTAAGCGTTGTCGATTGCTTCTGCAATGTCTTTGCCTAATGCGCTGATACCCAGCACACGACCGCCGTTTGTTACAATGTTTCCGTCGGTTTCTTTGGTACCTGCATGGAATACAATAGCACCAGCTTCTTCCGCTTCTTTTAAGCCTGTGATAACACGGCCTTTGTCAGAACTTTCCGGATAGCCGCCGGATGCCATAACAACGCAAACCGCTGCTTCTTCATGCCATTCGATGTTCATTTCTGCTAAACGGCCATCGATAATTGCCAGGAAGATTTCGACTAAATCGGATTTTAAACGAGGCAGTACTGCCTGTGTTTCAGGGTCGCCGAAGCGTGCGTTGAATTCCAGAACTTTAGGACCATCAGCAGTGAGCATTAAGCCTGCGTACAGAATCCCTGCAAATGGACGGCCTTCCTGTTCCATAGCTTTGATGGTAGCTTCCAATACCTGAGGCACCACGATTTCGTGAATATCCGCGGTGTAGATTGGAGCTGGAGAATATGCACCCATACCGCCGGTATTTAAGCCTTTGTCGCCATCCCAGATACGTTTGTGGTCCTGACTGGATACCATTGGAACAATGGTTTTGCCATCGGAGAAAGCCAGCATACTAACTTCCTGACCGGTTAAGAATTCTTCCACAACAACACGGCTGCCCGCATTGCCGAATTTATTATCTACTAAGATGTCTTCCACTGCAGTTTCGGCTTCTTCTTTTGTTTCACAAATCAGAACACCTTTGCCGGCAGCTAAGCCATCGGCTTTTACCACGCATGGCAGGCCAACTTCTGCCAGGAATGCTTTCGCCTCTGCCGCATCGGTGAATGCACCGTATTTTGCAGTTGGGATGCCGTATTTCGCCATCAGATCTTTTGCAAAGGTTTTGCTGCCTTCGATTTCCGCAGCTCTGCCGCTTGGGCCAAAGATTTTTAAGCCTTTTTCCTGGAATTTATCTACGATACCCATTGTTAATGGTACTTCCGGGCCAACAACAGTTAAACCGATTTCATTCTGCACTGCAAATTCTAACAGACCATCTAAATCTTCTGCTTTGATTGCAACGCATTCTGCCATCTCGCCAATCCCTGCATTACCAGGTGCACAGTAGATTTTATCTACCATTGGGCTCTGGCTGATTTTCCATACCAGCGCGTGCTCTCTGCCGCCGCTGCCTACTACGAGAACTTTCATGTTTACCCCTCCGTCAGAGTCTTAGTGTTTGAAATGACGAACGCCTGTGAATACCATTGCAATGCCATGTTCATTACATGCATCAATGGATTCCTGGTCACGTACAGAACCACCTGGCTGAATAATCGCAGTGATACCTGCTTTTGCAGCTTCATCAATGGTATCACGGAATGGGAAGAATGCATCGGATGCCAGTACTGCACCGTTACATTTTTCGCCAGCCTGTTCAAATGCGATTTTTGCAGAACCTACACGGTTCATCTGACCTGCGCCAACACCAATGCTCTGACCATCTCTGGTTACTACAATTGCATTGGATTTTACATGTTTTACGATATTCCATGCGAAGATTAATTCGGTCATTTCTTCTTCGGTTGGAACTTTATCGGTTACTACTTTGCAATCTTCCAGTTTTAAGTTGTGGTTGTCACGTTCCTGTACCAGGAAACCGCCGCTTACTTTTTCAATCCACAGTTCATTGTTAGCCAGTTTTTCGCCAACTTCTAACAGACGCAGATTTTTCTTGGTTTTCAGCACTTCTACAGCATCCTCATCGAATGCAGGAGCAATTACCGCTTCCATAAAGGTTTCTACAATCTGTTCTGCAGTTGCTTTGTTCAGTACACGGTTTACTGCAATGATACCGCCAAACGCGGATACAGAGTCAGCCGCATATGCGCGAGCGTATGCTTCTTCCAGTGTTGCACCGATTGCAGTGCCGCATGGATTGGTATGTTTTACGATAACAACTGCAGGCTGTGCAAATTCATTTACCAGCTGCCATGCTGCATCTACGTCTACGATGTTGTTGTAGGACAGTTCTTTCCCGTTCAGCTGTTTTGCGTTTGCAACAGTGCCGCTTGCAGGAATACCAGAACGATAGAACGCTGCTTTCTGATGAGGGTTTTCCCCATAACGCAGTTCCTGAATTTTCTGACCGCCGAATGCAATTTCACCGGCTAATGCTTCTGCGCCAAATGCATCAGTCAGATAATGGCTAATTGCTGCGTCATACTGTGCGGTATGCTGGAATGCTTCTAACGCCAGGAAACGTTTTGTTGTAAGGCTCAGTTCGCCAGCTTCTTTCAGCTCAGCAATAACGCTTTCATAGCGGGCTGGATTTACAACGATAGCTACACGGTCATGGTTTTTCGCTGCAGAGCGAACCATAGTTGGACCGCCGATATCAATGTTTTCGATAGCATCTGCCAGAGTAACATCCGGTTTTGCTACGGTTGCCTGGAATGGATACAGGTTTACAACCACTAAATCGATTGGTTTAATTGCATGCTCAGCCAGAACAGCCATGTGTTCGTCGGTACCTTTTGCCAGAATACCGCCGTGAACAGCCGGATGCAGAGTTTTTACGCGACCTTCCAGAATTTCAGGAAACCCGGTAACATCAGAGATACCGATAACTGGAACATCGGCTGCCTGTAATGCTTTGGATGTGCCGCCAGTGGATACAATTTCATAGCCCAGCGCAGTCAGTTCTTTTGCGAACTCTACCACGCCTGTTTTATCAGATACACTAATTAATGCTCGTTTCACGATTTTATTCTCCCTTCACTTTTACCATGCGTCCGCATACTTCCAGTTTTCCTTTTGCGAATAACTGAATTGCTTCGGAATATGCCTGATGCTCCTGCACCAGAATACGCGCCGATAAGGTGTCCTCAGTATCATCATCCAGTACCGGAACGGTTTTCTGCAGGATAATAGCACCGCTATCCATACCTTCATCTACAAAATGAACCGTACAGCCTGCTACTTTTACACCGTATTCCAGAGCCTGACGCTGCCCGTGCAGACCTGGGAAGCTTGGAAGCAGAGCCGGATGAATATTCATAACAGGGCATGGCGCATTGCCGATAAAATACGGACTGAGAATGCGCATATAACCTGCCAGACAGATTAACTGACAGTCTGCCTCTCTGATGTATTTCAAGAGTTCTGCCTCGTAGTCGGCTTTCTGTTCATATGCTTTCGGATTTACATGATATGCCGGAATACCTGCATTTTTTGCATGATCCAGTGCTTTTGCCTCTGCCTTGTCACTGAGCACCACTGCAATTTCGCCGTCAATTTTGCCGGCTGCAATGGATTCCATAATCGCCAGCAGATTGGAGCCGCGGCCCGATGCCAGTACGGCAATTCGAATTCCCATAATGCTCCCCCTTTACCGTTTTTACATGATTTTTTTGTGAACCTGCACTTGTTGATAGAAACAGGAAAAAGGACTGCCGCCAGAATTCAAAAAATTCTCCCATTGCAACAATCCTTGCCCCATTCATTTTTTATAATTCGCAGGTCTGGTCAATAACAACTTTTTTATCGCCAGCTACAACAGAACCGATTTCATATACAGGCTGTTCCATTGCTTCACAAGCTGCTTTTACTTTTTCTGCATTTTCTGCGTCCACGATAATAACAAAACCGATACCCATGTTGAAGGTGCGGTACATTTCACGTTTTTCCACATTGCCTTTTTCCTGAATTAACTGGAAAATAGGCAGCATAGGCCATTTGGAAGTATCCAGCTGAACCTGGCAGCCTTCCGGCAGAACGCGTGGAATATTTTCTAACAGGCCGCCGCCTGTAATGTGTGCCATCCCTTTGATTTCTGCTTTTTCAATCAGTTCCAGGATAGTTTTTACGTAGATTTTGGTTGGTGTCAGGATTACATCACCCAGTTTTGCACCCAGTGCTTCGATTTCCTGATCCATTTTCAGCCCTGCATGTTCCAGCAGAACTTTACGAGCCAGAGAGAACCCGTTGCTGTGTACACCAGTGGAAGGCAGACCTAATACAACGTCACCGGCACAGATTTTGCTGCCGTCGATCATTTTTTTCTTGTCTACAATACCAACTGTAAAGCCAGCTACATCATATTCGCCCACTGGATAGAAGCCTGGCATTTCTGCAGTTTCGCCGCCGATTAAGGCACAGCCGGACTGACGGCATCCTTCTGCAATACCGGATACAACTGCTGCAACCTGTTCTGGTTCGCATTTGCCTACAGCCAGATAATCCAGGAAGAATAATGGCTCTGCACCGTTTACCAGTACGTCATTTACGCACATAGCAACAGCATCGATACCAATTGTATCATGCTTGTCCATTTCAAACGCGATTTTCAGCTTGGTACCTACACCATCGGTACCGCTCACAAGGATAGGCTCCTTGTA
>DAISWV010000113.1:0-5231 GCA_036826195.1 Peptococcaceae bacterium
TCAGTTTCATAAAATCCTCTCCCGGCAATCGTAGCAAACGATTGTAGATTTAAGTGTGAAATACCGGCCCTTCTGTGTCCTGCAGAATGGGGGTACAAATAATGTGTCATGAAAATCAATCAGGTGAGTTCTGCCCGTACCAGAATCAGTTCCGAGGCTATACTGATTGCAATTTCCTCCGGTGTAACCGCTTTGATGGCAAGGCCAATCGGAGCGTGTACCCGGTTGAAGTCATCATCAGAAAAACCGTCGGCAAGAAGTTTTTCACGGGTGGTTTTCAGCTTGCTGCGGCTTCCGATCATACCGATGTAGCAGGCATCTGTCCGCAATGCCTGTACCAGTACATCATAATCGTTGGCATGTCCCCGTGTCATAATGATGATGTAATCGGAAGGTGTGATCTGTACTGCTTTTGAATAATCCGTAAATGGAGCCAGAATGGTTTCTTCCGCCAGTGGAAAGCGTGTTTTATTCGAAAATTCCGGTTTGTCGTCGATTACAACGCTGCGAAAACCGAGCGGATATAAAACCGGCACCAGACTTTTGCTGATATGCCCGCCGCCGAAAATATATACCCGGCCGGATGTCTGGAATGGTTCGGCATAATATTTACTGCCTTCGTATGTTACGAGAGCAGTTTTATTCGTTAATGGCGATGGAAATCCCATTTGTGCCAGCTTTTTACGGTCGGCAAGAATTGTCTGCTCTGCCCAGTGTCCGTTTTGGGAAATACGTGTTACAAGCCAGCTGTCTGTATTCTGTTCCAGTGCTTCTGAAAGCGTTGCAAGCAGTGCAAGGGTTTCGGGTTTTGAGGCATCCACATATTGAAAATATACTTCGACATCACCGCCGCATACCATGCCCAGATCGGCAACCTGATTTGGATGCAGCTTAAATTCCATGGTATAGCTCTGTTTTTTCTGCAGTGCATCCACAGCCATCTGCTGCGATTTATATTCCAGAGCGCCGCCTCCAATAGTGCCAATAGAGCTTCCGTCAGCGAAAACAGCCATTTTTGCTCCGGCTCCTCGCGGTGTAGAACCGGAACCGGCAATTACCGAAAGCAGCATGCAGTTTTCTTTTCTTTGGATAATCTCTGCAATGGAAGAAATAAGTATTTTCATAAAATCACCTCTTTATTTCTGGTTCTTCCTGTGCTATACTGCAAATATAGATATATCTTATATAGAATGGTGGTTTATTGCTATACCGTTCTTACAGGATTATCAGGAGTGCGTATGGCACTTGTCTTCATCAGGGCCTTTGCCCATCAGATCATTGATACGGCGGATACTTTCTGCGGTATAAAAAACCATTTGCAGAGGTTTGCCATACAAATCTTCGGCAGTTAATTTTATGCCGTTGCCATTTTCCTCAAAATCAATAGGAAGCTGGCGGCGATATAACAGGCCGGAGGTTTCATCAATGATTTCCACGGTAACTTCGTGAGCCGATAAATGGCTGACCGGCTCCGGCTGTACCGGAAGCTCATCAAAAAAACGGTTGACTGTTTCCATGCACTGGACACGCAGGGAAGCGGCCTGTTCTGGTTTGAGTTCACCGGTATGCTGTGCGAGCAGCTGTTTGAGTTCAGATGTAAGACTTTCCATGAAAAAACACTCCTTTCAGAATTTGCAATTCGTTCTGCATCTATTATATCGAATTACGGCAGAATTGAAAAGAAGAATTGCACAGAGTTTTGCTATATAAACGGATTCCGTTTTTTATAGAAATCCAACACTTTTTTATCATTTATGCAAAGGGGAGAGGCAAATGATTAAGAAAAGATTAATTATCAATGGTGTTGCCGTACTGTATTCTGCGAAGCAGATGAAATGCTGGCTGATGTATTGAGAAAAAGACTGATGCTGACCGGCTGTAAAGTTGGTTGCCGTCAGGGGCAGTGCGGTGCCTGCAGCATCGTTCTGGACGGGAAAGTAGTACGTTCCTGTATTACAAAAATGAGCCGCGTAGCGGATGATGCAGTTATTGAAACCATCGAAGGTATCGGTACTGCAGATGATCTGCATCCATTACAGGTTGCATGGATGGCTCACGGCTGTGCACAGTGCGGTTTCTGCAGCCCTGGTTTTATTATGTCCGCAAAAGGTCTGCTGGATGAAAATCCATCTCCAACAAGAGAAGAAGTTCGTGACTGGTTCCACAAACATCGCAACCTGTGCCGCTGCACCGGTTACAAACCATTAGTTGATGCTGTTATGGACGCAGCAAAAGTAATGCGCGGTGAAATGAATAAAGAAGATCTGCTGTTCAAACAGGTTGAAAACAACAGTATCGTGGGCAGCAAATATGTTCGTCCGTCTGCAGTTGCAAAAGTTACCGGTACATGGGACTTCGGCTCCGATATGATTCTGCAGATGCCTGATAATACTCTGCATCTGGCTCTGGCTCAGGCAGAAGTGGCTCATGCAAATATCATCAGCATTGATACTTCTGAAGCGGAAGCAATGCCTGGCGTTGAAAAAGTTCTGACCTATAAAGACGTAAAAGGGAACAACCGTATTTCCGGTCTGATTACCTTCCCAACCAACAAAGGTGACGGGAACGAACGTCCAATTCTGGTTGACAAAAAAATCTTCCAGATTGGGGATGCTTATGCAATCGTAGCAGCTGATACTGAAGAACATGCAAAAGCAGCTGCTGAAAAAGTAAAAATTGAACTGGAAATTCTGCCGGCTTACATGGATGCAATGTCCGCTGCAGCTCCAGATGCAATCGAAATTCACCCTGGTACACCAAACGTTTACTTTGAAACCAACTGTATCAAAGGTGACGAAACCGCTCCTATCATGGAAAATCCAGACAATGTGGTTGTAAACATGAAAGGCTACTCCAGCCGTCAGCCTCATCTGCCTCTGGAACCAGACTCCGGTTTCGCTTATATTGACGAAGAAGGCGTTCAGAAAATTCATTCCAAATCCATCGGTATTCACCTGCACCATGCTATGATTTGTGCTGGTTTAGGTGTTGAACCTGAAAAAATGCACATCGTGCAGAACCATGCCGGCGGTACTTTCGGCTACAAATTCAGCCCTACAATGGAAGGTCTGCTGGGTGTAGCTGCTCTGGCTACCGGTAAACCAGTTGCTCTGAACTACAATATGTATCAGCAGCTGATTTACACAGGGAAACGTTCTCCTGTATTTATCGATGTGAAACTGGCAGCTGACAAAGAAGGTAACTTCCTGGCTCTGGAAGGCGAAAACTATCTGGATCATGGTCCATACTCCGAATTCGGTGACCTGGTAACTATGCGTCTGACTCAGTTTGTAGGTGCCGGTTATGACATCCGCAACATCAGAAATAAAAACTTCACTGTATGCACCAACCATCAGTGGGGTTCTGCATTCCGTGGTTACGGCGGGCCTCAGTCTGCTCTGGCTACAGAAGTAGCAGTTGATATGCTGGCTGCTGAACTGGGCATGGATCCATGGGAACTGCGTTATAAAAATATCTATCGTGAAGAAAGAGAATCCACAACACCAACAGGTTGCAAACCGGAAGTTTACTGTCTGGAAGCTGTTATGGATAAAGCAAAACCTCTGTACGATGCAGCAAAAGAACGCGTAGCTGCAAAACAGAAAGATGGTTATAAATACGGTGTTGGTTTTGCGATTGGCGTATACGGCTGCGGTCTGGACGGTGCTGACTCTGCGGAAGCATATGTAGAACTGACTAAAGACGGCGTAACCGTTTACGACTCCTGGGAAGACCATGGCCAGGGTGCTGATATGGGTACACTGACAATGGCTCACGAAACTCTGCGTGCAGCAGGTTTCAAACCAGAAGATTTCACACTGGTAATGAACGATATGGCTGTTACACCAAACTCTGGTCCTGCTGGCGGCAGCCGTTCCAACGTGGTTGTTGGTAACGCAATTCGTGTAGGTAGTGAAATGCTGCTGAAAGCAATGCGTAAAGAAGATGGCACCTATCGTACCTATGATGAAATGGTTGCAGAAAATATTCCTCTGAAATACTCCGGTAAATGGGTAGCTTCCAGCTGCACAGACTGCGATCTGCAGACCGGTCAGGGTGCTCCGTTCAGCAACTACATGTACGGCGCATTCATTCCGGAAGTAGAAGTAGAACTGGCTACCGGTAAAGTAAAAATTGAAAAAATGACAGTTGTTGGCGACTATGGCGTTATCATGAACAAACTGGTTGTTGATGGTCAGATTTACGGCGGTGTTACCCAGGCAATGGGTCTGGCACTGAGCGAAGACTTCGAAGACTACAAAAAACACAACACCCTGGCTGGCTGTGGTATTCCATATCCAAACGATGTTCCAGACGACTTTGAACTGCATTATGTGGAAACTCCACGTCCAGATGGCCCTTACGGCGCAGCTGGCTGTGGTGAAGGTCCACTGGTAGGTCCTGCACCAGCTATCCTGAATGCAATCTACAATGCAACAGGTGCTCGTATTACAACTATTCCTGCTAGACCGGAAGTTGTAAAAGCAGCTCTGAATGAGTTAGAAGCGTAATAATTGCTTTTGGATGATTCTGCCTGGCAGATGATTCTTTCATACGTGTATGTTATGTGCGTATGGTGATGTGATGAATAGAGGGTGTTTCCTTTTGGGGACACCCTCTTTTTACAAATTTAATAGCAGCTGATTTTATTCGAAACAAATTCAGAAGGAGGGGGCTTATGTTTGAACTGACTCAGGAATCTCTTCATGAATGGGAAGCACTCTGTACGCAGGATCAGCCTCCGTACTGTACTGCGCAATGCCCGCTGCATGTAGATGCGAAAGGGCTCTGTGCTGCGGTTGAAAAGGGTAATTTTAACAAAGGTCGAGAAATACTCGAAAAATATATGGTGCTGCCGCGGATTTTATCGGCGGTTTGCGAAGCTCCGTGCCGGAATAAATGCCGGAGAAGAGAAGCCGGTGATGCTGTTCAGATTCAGATGCTGGAACAGGCCTGCATGACGTATGGCAAAAAGAAATCTACAGGAAGCCGACTGGCTTTTCTACGTAAAAAAGAAGAAAAAATTGCAGTTGCAGGTGCAGGTATGGCAGGTTTATGTACCGCAATGGAACTGGAAAACCGTGGATATCAGGTCACACTGTTTGAAAAAACCGATAAGCCTGGCGGGCGTTTGCTGCTGGCAGATGAACAGATATTATCCCGGGATGAACTGGAAAAAGAATTAAAAAAATTAGAACAAAGCGGAATTAAAATTGAATACAACAGCTGTG
>DAISWV010000114.1:0-5226 GCA_036826195.1 Peptococcaceae bacterium
CGTTAGGCGGCCTGATGACATTAGGCAAACTGAACTTTATTGATATCTGTGAGAGCCGTGACGGCAGTATCTTGACACAGGGGCTGTTTATGGAATTTTATGATGCAGTAGGTGGTACTGCATTTGATGTAGAGACAGCGAAACAGTTTTTCTATGACTGGGTTGTGAACGAAGAAAATGCAACACTGAAGCTGAACACAGAATTTGTGAAGCCTGTAATGGATGGCAATACGATTGTTGGCGTCGTGGTGGAAGAAAACGGGGCGCAGGCAACCTACACCGCAAGCCGTATTATTGATGCAACAGTAGATGCCGATGTAGCAGCGGCAGCTGGTGTGCCTTACACCATTGCCGGTGAGGATATTGGCGAAAAAGAGCGCCATATGGGCGTGACGCTGGTATTTGAACTGTCTGGCGTTAACTGGGATAAAGTAGTGAATTATCTGGAAAACGACGACAATGAGGGCACCGGTGCTACCGAAAAAACAGCCTGGGGCTATACACGGGAAGGCTATGCCTATGAGCCGAAAGATGAACTGATGCGTCTGCGCGGCTTTAATGTGGCACGTCAGGATAACGGCAACGTGCTGGTAAATGCGCTGATTATCTTTGATGTGGATGCTATGAGCGAGGAAAGCAAAGCGCAGGGGATTGCCCGTGCACAGAAAGAACTGGAATATATTGTTCCGTATGTGCGGGAACACTTTATCGGCTTTGAAGATGTTCAGCTGGCCGGCACTGCAAGCCAGCTGTATATCCGGGAAAGCCGCCATATTATCGGGGAATATCAGCTGACCATTGATGATGTGCTGGAAAACCGCGACCAGTGGGATAAAATTGCAATCGTTGCCTACCCGGCAGATATTCAGCCGACAGCAGGGCAGACCTATGGCACCGTAATCGGCAGCCCGGACCGTTATGCAATTCCGTTCCGCAGCATCGTTCCGTTAGAAGTGGAAAATATGCTGGTGATTGGCCGCAGTGCGTCCTATACTTCTTTAGCGGCAGGCAGTGCCCGTGTAATTCCTGTTGGGATGGCAGAAGGGGAAGCCGCCGGTGTGGCATCAGCTTATTCGTTAAACAATGCCATCAGCTTCCGCGATATGAGTGCTGATGAAGCAGCCATTGCCGATGTACAGAAAACCCTGAAAAAACAGGGTGCGTACCTGGATGACTTTGAAGTCCACGAAGCGTTTATGGATCACTGGGCATATCCGGGTGTAAAAGTAATCCGCAGCCTTGGCCTGCTGGATGGCGGCTACAGTAACGATTACCGTTTAGATGAGCCGATGGGCAAATGGCGCCTGCAGAATATGATTAACAATTCGCTGAAAAAAACCGGCAGAGAGTTTGCTCTGGTGGAAGATATCACCGACCCGGTAACCAACGGCAATATGATTGCAGTGGCAGCCCGTCTGGCAGATGTACATGCGGATACGTATGAAGCACAGCTGAACGGTTTGCAGGAAAAAGGCATTTTGACAGAAGAGATTCTGAGCCATCTGGGTGCCGAAACGGAAACACCGCTGGCTGCAGAAGCTATTATGATTGTGGCAAATCTGTACCAGTATTATCTGGCTATGTAATAGAACCCGCATAAATGTGAGGGATTTTGAAAAGCGCAGGCGAAAGCCTGCGCTTTTTTGCATGTTTTTTGCAAAGCGATGGATAAAAACATTGTAGCAGTGCAGGGATATATGATACAATAAAGTGTTAGTAAATGAATCGGATTAATGGAGGATATATTATGTTAGATCGTCTGCAGATTTTAGAAGATAAATACGAAGAACTGAATCAGAAAATGGTAGACCCGGATGTGCTGAACAATCCGGCAGAGCTGAACAAACTGGCAAAAGCCCAGTCTGACCTGGAGGATGTAGTAGTGGCATTCCGCCAGTACAAAAAAGTGCTGAGCGAGCTGGAAGACTCCAAAATGATGCTGCAGGAAAAACTGGATCCTGAAATGGATGAAATGGTAAAAGCGGAAATTAAAGAGCTGAACGAACAGAAAGAAAATCTGGAACAGCAGCTGACTATTCTGTTGCTGCCAAAAGATCCGAACGACAGCAAAAACGTTATTATGGAAGTTCGTGCCGGTACCGGCGGTGATGAAGCGGCATTATTTGCGGCAGACTTATATAAAATGTATGTGCGTTATGCGGAAGCGCAGGGCTGGAAAACAGAAGTAATGAACACCAACTACACCGATGTAGGCGGTTACAAAGAAATCACCTTTATGATTAACGGTAAAGGTGCATACAGCAAACTGAAATTTGAGGGCGGTGTACATCGTGTACAGCGTGTACCGGCAACCGAAGCCAGCGGCCGTATTCATACATCGGCTGCTACCGTAGCAGTTCTGCCGGAAGCGGAAGAAGTAGAAGTTGAAATCAACATGAACGATTTACGTATTGACGTATTCTGCTCTAGCGGTCCTGGCGGCCAGTCTGTAAACACAACCCAGTCTGCGGTACGTGTAACCCATCTGCCAACCGGTTTAGTAGTATCCTGCCAGGATGAAAAATCCCAGCAGATGAACAAAGAAAAAGCAATCAAAGTATTACGTTCCCGTCTGCTGGAAAAATATCAGCAGGAAGCGCAGGGTGAACTGTCTGCACAGCGTAAAGGCATGATCGGCAGCGGCGACCGCAGTGAACGTATTCGTACCTATAACTTCCCGCAGGGCCGTGTAAGCGACCACCGCATCAACCTGACCGTGCACAATCTGGATAAAGTGCTGATGGGGAATCTGGATGAAATTATCGATGCGCTGATTACAACCGATCAGGCTGAAAAACTGAAAAACGCCGATGAACAGTAAGGATTTGCTGAAATGGGCGGTATCTGAGCTAGGCAGTGATAAACGGCTGGAAGCGGAGCTGCTTTTATGCCATGTGCTGGATACAAACCGTGCGCTTTTGATGGCGCATGATACCGATGAACTGGCTCCCGAAAAGGCAGAGGCTTTTTGTGAGCTGGTTCTGCGTCGTAAAGCCGATGAACCGCTGCAGTATCTGCTTGGAACCGCTAATTTTATGGGGCTGGAGCTCGTGGTAACACCGGCGGTGCTGATTCCGCGCTTTGATACAGAACGGCTGGTGGAAAAAGCATTAAAGCTGATGGAAGAACATGAGGCTCCGGTTATGCTGGATGTGTGTACCGGAAGCGGCGCTATTGCGCTGGCTTTGCAGCAGTATAAGCCAAAAGCAGCGGTATATGCCGGGGATTTATCTGCCGAGGCGTTAGATGTTGCTGTGCAGAACAATAATCGGTGCGGCTTGTCCGTGCAGTTCCGGCAGGGCAATCTGCTTGAGCCGTTTGCCGATTTAATCGGCAGGCTGGATTTGTTAGCGTCTAACCCGCCGTATATCACCACACAGGAAATGGGCGAACTGCCCGGTGATGTGCTGCAGGAACCGCGGCTGGCCTTATGGGGCGGCGATGACGGGCTGTATTTTTACCGCAAAATTACCGCAAAGGCAGATGCTATGCTGAAACCGGGCGGCTGGCTGATTTTTGAAATCGGCTGGATGCAGGGGCCGGCAGTGGAACAGCTATTAAAAGATGCCGGCTTTGAACAGACAGAAATTATAAAAGACTGGCAGGGGCTTGACCGCGTAGTATGCGGCCGGAAACCGGAATAGAATGATAGAACAGGGAGAAGACGATGAAAGTATCGTCTTCTTTTTTATGTGGTGAAAGTTTTTATAGGAAAAGAGGAATTCGGCAAATAAAATAGAATGTTAATTAATGGAAATAGATGATGAGAAGGTGTGTGGATGGTTACACGAATTAAATCGCCGAAAGCGGAAAAGCTGCGGCGAAAAAAGAAACGGCGCAGCCGTATGACCTGGCTGGGGGTTCTGGTATGTGCAGTGGTTTTATACGGGGCGTCCTCGCTGATGGACTGGATGCCGGTGCCGGAACCGGAGTTAAACTCCGGCCGCACGGTGCAGGTATATAATATGGAAACCGGAGAATTGATGGCGCTGGATGTGGAGCAGTATCTGACGGGAGTGGTGGCGGCAGAAATGCCTGCCTCCTTTGATGAAGAGGCGCTGAAAGCTCAGGCGGTGGCAGCGCGTACGTTTACCGTAAGCCGTATGATAAGCCCAAACCCAAAGGTGCAGCAGCTGCACAGTCTGGCTCAGCTCAGCACCAGCCCGGAAACCTGCCAGGCATGGATTAGCGAAGAAGAGCAGAAGAGCCGATGGGGCAGAAATTACCGCAGGTATCATCGTAAAATTGTACAGGCTGTGGCCGATACCGCCGGTGAAGTGCTCCGCTATGACGGCATTTTAATCGAGCCGGTGTATCATGCCAGCTGCGGAGGCGGCTTCACAGAGGCTGCCGAGAATGTATGGGGCAGTTTTCGGCCGTATCTGTCAAGTGTGGAATGCAATCACGCCGATGACCCTCATACCCGTACCAAAACAAGCATGACGATGGCCGCCATGGCGCAGAAACTGCAGCTTCCCGATGCTGTTCCGGCAGCGGCTTCGGGCGATTATATTCAGTTGATCAGCAGCACGGCCTCCAGCCGGGTACAGAAGATTCAGATTGGCGGAAAAACATTCAGCGGAGCTGAACTGCGTGAGGCGTTACATTTAAAATCCTCGTTAATCAGCTGGCAGATTGACGGCGATGAAATCACTTTTATCACCAACGGCTACGGCCATGGTGTGGGGATGTGCCAGTACGGTGCTGACTATTATGCAAAACAGGGGAACGATTACCGGCAGATTTTGAACCGGTATTATCCGGGAGCGCAGCTGTCACTGGAATAATAGAAAACAGCAGAGGAATAAAAACCTTCTGACATCGGCAATACTACCGGTGATGGGAGGTTTTTTGCATGAATCGCAAATATGATCTGGATTATCTGCAGTGGCTGCAGAAAAATGCCCGTTTGTATATGGCAGGGCTGGCCGTGCTTACACTTCTGATTGTGGCAAGCTGGTGTCTGTATATGGAACCGTGGCAGCCGCAGGGGCAGGCCGCATTCTGGCACAGTGAAAGCGACCAGACTGCAGCAGAACAAAACACCATTGCCGATGCCCGGCCTGCCGCAGAGCCTGCTGTGCAGGATCATGCTGCCAGCTCTGTGCCGCAGCCGATGAACAAAACAGAGCAAACGGATACAGCAGACAGCGAACAGCCAGATACAGTATTAAAAGAAGAACCACAAAAAGACACCGGGGAAATAACAGTGGATTTGCTCTCGGT
>DAISWV010000115.1:0-5220 GCA_036826195.1 Peptococcaceae bacterium
AGCCCGCTGGCCGTAGAAGCTACTGAAATTTACAGCAGCAACCTGACCGACTATTTTGATCAGACAACACTGGATTTGCTCAATCAGGGCATCAACCCGATTAAGTTTCCGGGACTGACTCTTTCCATCACTAGCGATGACTCTATGCTCATCAATCTGGATAAAACGCCAAAAGTTATTTTATCCGCCAGCGGTATGTGTGAAGCGGGCCGTATCCGCCACCATTTAAAACACAACCTCTGGCGCAGAGAATGTACGGTTTTATTTGTTGGCTATCAGGCGGTAGGGACACTGGGAAGCATTATCGTAAACGGTGCAGAAGAAGTAAAACTGTTCAACGAAACCATTCAGGTTAATGCAAAAATTGAACAGCTGGAAGGCATCAGCGGGCATGCTGATCGGGATATGCTTCTTGGCTGGCTGGATAGCTTTGAGAAAAAACCGCACACTGTTTTCGTCAACCACGGGCATGATACTGTATGTGATGAATTTGCAGAAATGATCACCCATCAGCTGGGCATCCAGGCTACTGCGCCTTATAACGGTGCCGAATATGACCTGTTAAGTGGTGCCAAACTGATTCAGGGCAATACAAAACGCATTGAAAAACAGCACCACGAATGTGCCAAACAGAAAGTCACCCCTGCCTTCCGCGATTTACTGGCAGCAGGTCGCTGGCTTATGGCTATCATTGAAAAATATCGTGACGGCGCCAACACCGACCTTAAGAAATTCGCCAAACAGATTATCGCCCTGTGCGAAAAATGGGATAAATAAAATACAACACAAAAAGGCTGAGATGTTTTTACGCATCTCAGCCTTTGTTCGTTCTATTGAGTTTTAGCTTTGTGTCTCTTATCTTCTTTCTTTAATTTCCTGAGCCAGGTCTGCTACCATCTGGTCTACCGGTACTGCACCCAGGTCGCCTTCGCCGCGTTTACGCAGGCCTACAGTGCCGCTGGTTGCTTCTTTTTCGCCAACTACCAGCATGTAAGGTACTTTCTGCATCTGGGATTCACGGATCTTGTATCCGATTTTTTCGTTACGGCTGTCAACTTCTACACGTACGCCGGCAGCTTCCAGTTTCGCAGCTACTTCATAAGCATAGTCGTTGAATTTGTCGGTGATTGGCAGCACTCTAGCCTGTACTGGAGACAGCCAGGTTGGGAATGCACCTGCAAAATGTTCGGTTAAGATACCGATGAAACGTTCGATACTGCCGAATACGGTTCTGTGAACCATAACTGGACGATGCTTTTCACCGTCTTCACCGATATAGCACATATCAAATTTTTCAGGCATCTGGAAGTCCAGCTGAATAGTACCGCACTGCCATGTACGATCCAGGCAGTCCTGCAGATGGAAGTCGATTTTTGGACCATAGAATGCGCCATCGCCTTCGTTTACGATGTAATCCATACCCAGTTCAGTCAATGCATCACGCAGAGCATCGGTTGCTTTTTCCCACAGTTCGTCGGAACCCATGGAATCTTCTGGACGTGTAGACAGTTCCACATGGTAGTTGAAGCCGAATGTTTTATATACGCTGTCAATCAGTTTGATAACGCCTTTTACTTCTTCGTTAATCTGTTCCGGCAGCATGAAGATGTGAGCATCGTCCTGAGTAAATGCACGTACACGCATTAAGCCGTGTAACGCACCAGATAATTCATGACGATGAACCAGACCCAGTTCGCTCCAGCGCAGAGGCAGTTCACGATAGCTGTGCAGCTGACTGTTATACAGCAGAATGCCGCCAGGACAGTTCATTGGTTTGATTGCAAATGGTTCTTCATCGATTGTAGTGAAGTACATATTTTCCTGATAATGTGCCCAGTGGCCGGAACGTTCCCACAGAGTACGATTCATAATCAGCGGTGTACGGATTTCATCGTAGCCTGCTTTTTCGTGCAGTTCACGCCAGAACGCTTCCAGGTTGTTGCGCAGTACAATGCCTTTTGGATAGAACAGAGGGAAACCAGGAGCTTCGTCCACAAAAGTGAACAGCTGTAATTCCTGACCCAGTTTACGATGGTCACGACGTTTTGCTTCTTCCAGTTTAAACAGATGTTCATCTAAATCTGCTTTTTTCTGGAAGCAGGTACCGTAGATACGCTGCAGCATTTTATTTTTTTCGCTGCCTCTCCAGTAAGCGCCAGCCAGGTTTAATAATTTGATTGCTTTAACAGCACCTGTGCTCACAATATGAGGACCAGCACACAGGTCGGTAAATTCACCCTGTGTATAGATGCTGATAGTAGCATCTTCCGGCAGGTCGTTGATTAATTCTACTTTGTATGGTTCACCTTTTTCGGTAAACATAGCGATTGCATCTGCACGGGACAGTTCCTGACGTGTATAGGTTTCGTCAGCCTGTACAATTTTCATCATTTCTGCTTCGATAGCTTCCAGGTCTGCCGGTGTGAATTTGTGTTCGGAATCGAAGTCATAGTAGAAACCGTCTTTGATTGCAGGCCCGATACCCAGTTTTGTACCAGGGAACAGTTTCTGTACAGCCTGAGCCAGAATGTGGGATGTACTGTGGCGGAAGGTTTCTTTCCCTTCTGCATCGTCGAATGTGTAGATGCTCAGAGTTGCATCCGCTGTGATTGGCTGGTTTAAGCCCACCATTTCATCATTCACTTTTGCAACGATTGCTTTTTTTGCTAAACCATTGCTGATATTTTTTGCTACTTCCAGAGGTGTTACGACATCCTGTTCAAAAGTACGAACAGAACCGTCTGGCAGTGTAATGTGAATCATAATATTCTCTCCTTTTCTAAAACAGCTTGCTCTGTCATTCCTCATAATATATAACTTTTTGCAGAACAACAAAAAAGCATCCGTCCCCCATTGGGACGAATGCTTAAAATCCGTGGTTCCACCCAGTTTAGCGCAGAATAAGACCTGCACTCACTTTATAACGTATAACGGCGTCACCCGTCCGCTGTTCACAGCGAAAACTCCGAGATGGTATCTGTATGGTTCCCGGTAAAACGCTTCCAGCCATGGCGTTTCTCTCTGTAACTGTTTCCCATACAGCGTGTTCTCTTCACAGTTTTACTTATGAGACTTGCTTATCTTATATCATTATAGACCTTCTGTGACGGATGTCAAGGCTTTTTGTCCATCTTTTCTTTCACATTTCTTTCATTCGTAGATAAATCACCAATCTACACTTTAAAGAATATACTGAATAGAATCCAGATTCTTGCAAAGGAGCAATTGCTATGACCAGAGAAAACAAAAATAACACATTGTTGACAAAAGAACGGCTGGATACGTTTCTTCTTGGAAAATGGACCGGCATTCCCATCATGCTCTTTTTGCTTGCATTTATTTTCTGGCTGACCATCTGTGGTGCTAATTATCCTTCCCAATGGCTAAACTGGCTGTTTGCACAGTTCGGCATTATTCTGGAGTATTGTTTTTCACTTCTGTCTATGCCTGCCTGGTTAGAAGACTGCCTTTTAAATGGCGTATATCGTACACTCAGCTGGGTAATTGCTGTTATGCTGCCTCCTATGGCAATTTTCTTTCCACTGTTTGCTCTTTTGGAAGAATGCGGTTATCTACCGCGAGTAGCATGCCGCTTAGATGGCTGTTTTAAAAAGGCAGGCAGCTGTGGAAAACAGTGTTTAACCACCTGTATGTCGCTAGGCTGCAATGCTGCTGGCGTTACTGGATGCCGCATGATAGAATCACCTCGTGAGCGGCTCATTGCTGTTGTAACAAGCAGTTTTACACCTTGTAACGGTCGGCTCCCAATGCTGATTGCTATTGTCTGTATGTTCTTTTCGAAGAATAGTTCGTTTTTTGCGGCTTTTCTGCTTCTGCTGCTTTTAGTTATCAGTTTTTCTGCAACGCTGCTCACATCCAAAGCTCTTTCCTGCACCATCTTAAAAGGTATTCCCTCATCGTTTCAACTGGAACTTCCACCTTATAAAAAACCAGACATTCTATCTGTTATAAAAGATTCTCTGCGCAGTCGTGCATTATTTGTCCTTTTGCGAGCTGTCGTAATTGCTGCACCGGCAGGATGCATTATCTGGCTTATAGCACATATAGAAATTAACAGTCAGCCGATAATCCTGTCGCTGGCACAGTTTTTAGACCCCTTTGCAAAACACTTTGGCATGGACGGAATCATTCTGCTTGCCTTTCTGCTAGGCTGGCCTGCCAATGAAATTGTGATTCCGCTGATGCTGATGCTGTATTTATCCACCGGTTCTATGGTGGAAATGGAAAACTACACAGCGCTTCATCAGATTCTTATCGCACACGGCTGGACCTGGAAAACTGCCGCATCAGTACTCCTGTTCACGCTGTTCCACTGGCCGTGTTCTACAACCTGTCTCACAATTCATAAAGAAACGGGAAGCATTGGATGGACATTGCTGGCCATTATGCTTCCCGCTGTAATCGGTTTTGGATTATGTTTTATACTGCAAATGTTTTGTCAGATGATTGGTGTGTAATCATTTGCATTACACTTCACCAACCTGTTTGCGCATCATATCCATTGGGAATACTTCCTGCGACACAGGCATTTTTACAACCATCTGGGCATGAGGAGCCACAGTGATTGCAGTATCGTCTTTATCATACATTTCTGTAATAGTATGAGTAAACCAGCCATACCGAGGGCTGAAAAACTCGATGACATCGCCTACTTTGAAATTGTTACGCTGTTCAATAATGGCAATACCATTCTGTGCATCGTATTCCTGCACAGTGCCAATAAAATCATACGGACGAATATACTGGCTGGATTCCAGTGTCAACGCACCATTTTCCGGCTTGCCAAAGTAAAAACCGGTTGTGTATGGACGATGGCTTACTTTCTGGAGCTCGTCCAGCCAGAACTGGATATCACCGCTGATAGCTGCCTCGCCGTAATATGCATCAATCATATTGCGATATGCACGAATGATTGATGCCACATAATAGGCACTCTTCATACGCCCCTCAATTTTAAAGCTGCGAATACCGGTTTCAATCAATTCAGGCAGATGGGGCAGCAGACATAAATCCTGTGAGTTAAATACATAGGTTCCACGTTCATCTTCCTGAATCGGATAGAATTCATTTGGGCGTTTTTCCTCAACCAGATTATAGTTCCAGCGGCATGCCTGTGCACACTGCCCCTGATTGGAATCGCGTTCAGTCATATAATTGCTTAACAGACAGCGGCCCGAATAGGAAATGCACATAGTGCCA
>DAISWV010000116.1:0-5196 GCA_036826195.1 Peptococcaceae bacterium
TGCAAAGGGGAGCTTGTATCGGCAGGCTGAGAGGAAGTCATCTAACTTCGACCCATATACCTGATTTGGATAATGCCAACGTAGGAAATTTTGCGAGTGTTACGGGAGACTTTCAAATCGGAAGTCTTCCGTTTTTTATTTCAGGGGGTGTGATTGTGGTAAACGTAAATGGAACAGAGAGGGACATTGCTGGAAAAACGGTGTCGGAGTATCTGGCAGAAGCCAGCTATGACATCAGACGAATTGCAGTTGAAAGGAACGGTGACATCGTATTCAAGTCCCAGTATGACACAACTGTTTTAGAAGATGGCGACCATTTAGAGGTTGTCAGCTTTGTAGGAGGCGGCTGATTGATGATAACAGAAAAAGAATGGACGGATGCGCTGATTTCCCGTAATGGAGAGGAACTTCACAAACGGTTTTCCTCTGCGACGGTTGCTGTTTGCGGCCTTGGCGGTCTGGGATCCAATATAGCAACTGCTTTGGCAAGGTCCGGTATCGGGAAACTGTTACTAATTGATTTTGATTGTGTGGATGTTACGAATCTGCATCGGCAGCAATACAAGGCAAGTCAAATCGGGCGTTACAAAGCCGAAGCGCTTGCAGAAAATCTGCTGGAAATAGCACCCTATACGGAAATTCATACAGTGACAGTCAAGATTACAGAGGAGAATTTCGCCGAGCTATTAAAAGAGGCGGATATTGTCTGTGAAGCATTCGATCATGCAGAATCCAAGGCAATGCTTGTAAACGGAGTTCTGGAACAGCTGCCGTATTGTTATCTGGTTGCGGCCTCCGGTATGGCCGGTATGAATACACCGAATACCATCAGAACAAGAAAAATCATGAAGCGCTTTTATCTGTGCGGCGATGAAGTAAGCGAAGCAGCAGACAGTATCGGGCTGGTGGCTCCACGTGTCATGCTATGTGCTGCACACCAGGCACACACAGTCCTGCGGATTCTCGCAGGTGAATATGAAGTATAAGAAAGAAGGAAGTAATATGATTAACAACGATAAGCTGGTTATTGGAGGTCATGAATTCAATTCCCGTTTTATTCTGGGCTCGGGCAAGTATTCCATGAAACTCATAGAAGCTGCCATAAAAGATGCGGGCGCAGAAATTATTACCCTTGCGGTACGCCGTGCCAATACCAGGGAACAGGAAAATATACTGGACTATATCCCGGAAGGGATTACGCTTCTGCCAAACACCTCCGGTGCAAGAAATGCGGAAGAAGCTGTTCGTATTGCCCGCCTGGCCAGAGAATTAGGCTGCGGCAATTTCGTTAAAGTGGAAATCATGCGTGATACCAAATATCTGCTGCCGGACAATCAGGAGACCATTAAGGCTACGGAAATCCTTGCAAATGATGGTTTTGTAGTTATGCCTTATATGTATCCTGATTTAAATGCTGCCCGTGATATGGCAAAAGCCGGTGCTGCCACCATTATGCCGTTGGCTTCTCCAATCGGCTCTAACAAGGGGCTGGCAACCAGAGAGTTCATTCAGATTCTCATCGATGAAATAGATCTTCCTATTATCGTAGATGCCGGAATTGGAAGACCTTCTCAGGCTTGCGAAGCTATGGAGATGGGCGCAGCAGCGATTATGGCAAATACAGCCCTTGCAACTGCCGGAAATCTGCCTTTGATGGCAGCAGCTTTCCGGCAGGCCATTGAAGCCGGCAGAAAGGCCTATCTGTCTGGTCTTGGACGGGTACTGACACGCGGCGCATCTGCTTCTGATCCCCTGACCGGATTTTTACGCGATTAAGGAGACTCTGCTATGGAAAATCAGTTTTTTGTAGACTCCGAGTATCTGTCACCAGCTGCTTTGGAGAAAAAACACAGACTGGAAACCGATCCGTCCAGTCGTAAGAACCACATGGAATATTTACCGGGCATGGAAATCATTCAATCTGATGTCTGTGCTCAGGTTATGGCTCAGATGAATTCCTTTGACTATTCTGTCTATACCGACCGTGATGTTCGTGCTGCCCTCGACCATGAGACCTGCTCTATTGAGGATTTTAAGGCGCTGTTATCTCCTGCGGCAGAACCGTTTCTGGAAGAGATGGCGCAGAAAGCCCGCATGGAGACAAGCAGGCATTTCGGTAATACTGTTTACTTGTTTACCCCTTTGTATATTGCAAACTATTGTGAGAACTATTGCGTATATTGTGGATTTAACTGTTACAACCACATCAATCGCATGAAGCTCAATATGGAGCAGATTGAACATGAAATGAAAGTCATTGCTGACTCCGGCATGGAGGAAATTTTAATTCTTACCGGTGAAAGTCACGTGAACAGTGATGTGCACTATATTGGTGAAGCCTGTAAGCTGGCAAGAAAGTATTTTCGTATGGTTGGTCTGGAAATTTATCCGGTGAATACGGAGGATTATCAGTATCTGCATGAGTGTGGAGCGGATTATGTAACGGTGTTCCAGGAAACCTACGATGCGGATAAATATGAAACCCTTCATTTGCTCGGGCACAAGCGCGTATGGCCGTATCGGTTTGATGCACAGGAGCGGGCGCTTCGTGGCGGTATGCGCGGTGTTGCATTTTCTGCGCTTCTCGGCCTTTCTGATTTTAGAAAGGATGCTTTAGCAAGTGCACTGCATGTCTATTATCTGCAGCGCAAATATCCCCATGCAGAAATGTCTCTGTCCTGTCCGAGACTGCGTCCCATTATCAATAACGATAGGATTAATCCTCTTGATGTTGGTGAAAGACAGTTGTGTCAGATTCTCTGTGCATATCGTATTTTCTTACCGTTTGTTGGAATTACTGTATCATCACGTGAGAGTGCAGAGTTTCGAAACGGTATCGTAAAAATTGCAGCTACTAAGGTTTCGGCAGGTGTGTCTACTGGTATAGGCGACCATGAAAGCAAATACAGCGGTAAAGATGACGATACGGTCAAAGGAGATGAGCAGTTCGAGATTGATGACAGCCGCAGTTTTAAAACCATGTATGAGGATATGTCCGGTGAAGGGCTGCAGCCGGTTCTGAACGATTATGTGTATGTTTGATATTGTGTGTGTTACGAATCGAATGTTGTGTAAAGAAGATTTCCTGACAAGGATTGAACGGATTGCAGCCTGCCGTCCCGCAGGAATCATTCTCCGTGAAAAAGATCTGCCACCGGCAGAATACAGGAGACTGGCAACAGAGGTTATGAGAATCTGCAGACAGTATGATGTAAAATGCATCCTGCACTCTTTTTCCGATGTTGCGATAGATCTCAATGCAGATGCCATTCATTTGCCATTGCATCTCCTGAGAAAACTTCCACAGGAGCAAAAAGCTCTTTTTAACGTTTTAGGCGCATCATGCCACAGCGTGGAGGATGCGTTGGAAGCACAGGCATTGGGCTGTACGTACATTACTGCCGGGCATGTGTTTTATACAGACTGCAAGAAAGGGATTCCCGGAAGAGGACTGGATTTTTTGAGGACTGTATCGGCAGCTGTACACATTCCGGTGTATGGAATTGGTGGAATCGATGCGGGGAATATCGCTTTAGTGCGAGATAGCGGAGCCGGCGGCGCCTGTCTCATGAGCAGTTTAATGGTAACGGAGGATGTAACCGGACTTATGAAAGCCATGGAGGAGTAAAATGAAGTTCAACGAAAACATGTTACGGCTGTATGCGGTGACAGATCAGGCCTGGGTCGGCAGACAGACCCTTTTGGAACAGATTGAGGATGCGCTGAAAGGCGGCGCTACGATTGTTCAGCTTCGTGAAAAAAATATGGACGAAGAGGCTTTTGTTGAGGAAGCCATTGCAGTTCGAAACCTGTGCCGCAAATATAATGTGCCGCTGATTATCAACGACAATGTTGATGTTGCTTTAAAAAGCAGGGCGGATGGTGTTCATGTGGGGATCGAGGATACACCTGTTGAAGAAATACGCAAACGTGTTCCTGCAGATTTTATCATCGGTGCAACATGTAAGACAATCGGGCAGGCGAAAGCTGCAGAAGCTGCCGGTGCGGATTATATCGGTGTCGGTGCAGTATTTCCTTCCAGCACAAAAACCAGTGCAGTTCGTATTACAAATGAACAGCTTCGTGAAATTGTTTCGTCTGTAGCGATTCCCGCTGTCGCAATTGGAGGAATCTGCTACGAGAATGTATGCGAAATGAAGGGCAGTTCTATTTGCGGCGTCGCGGTTGTATCTGCAATTTTTGCTGCAGAGGATATCGAAAACGCAACGGCGCTTCTGAAGGAACGTGTAACGGCTGTGATTGGAAAATAATACTGACCGGGCAGAGCAGTGGAAACTGATTTTGAATGAACAGAAAAATTTTTAAGCGGCAGATTGGGGGCACCACCTTATGTCGCTATATAAAACGATGCTGAAGGATGAAGGGAGTAAAAAATATGAAACTGAAAACAGCATTGACCATTGCAGGAAGTGACTGCAGTGGAGGCGCCGGTATTCAGGCAGATTTGAAAACAATGACAATGAATGGTGTTTATGCCATGAGTGCGATTACAGCGCTTACAGCACAAAACACGACCGGCGTGAGAGCAATACAGGAAGCAGCACCCGATTTTTTAAAACAGCAGATTGATGCGGTATTCGAGGATATTTATCCCGATGCCGTAAAAATCGGGATGGTGGCATCCAGCGAATTAATCCGTGTAATTGCGGACAGATTGAGATATTACAATGCAAAGAATGTGGTTGTTGATCCGGTTATGGTTGCATCATCAGGTTCTTCTCTGATGAAGGGCAATGCCGTTCAGACGTTGATTGAAGAATTGCTGCCTGTTTCAACGCTTGTTACACCGAACATTCCGGAAGCGCAGGTTCTCTCCGGGTTGACTATTGAAACAAAAGAGGACATGATTGCAGCAGCAAAACAGATTGGAGACTGCTTCCACTGTGCGGTTCTGCTCAAAGGCGGTCACAGTATTAATGATGCCAATGATCTGCTTTATGCAAACGGCGAACTGGTCTGGTTTAAAGGAACGCGCATTCATAATCCGAACACCCATGGCACAGGCTGTACACTTTCCAGTGCCATCGCATCCAATCTTGCAAAAGGATTTACGCTTACGGAGTCTATTCAGAGAGCCAAAGACTACATCTCCGGTGCTTTATCTGCAATGCTTGATTTAGGATATGGCTCTGGCCCGATGAATCATGCATTTGATCTCCAGGGTGAATATGCCAG
>DAISWV010000117.1:0-5167 GCA_036826195.1 Peptococcaceae bacterium
AATTGCGTACATTGTAGGGGACGTTGACCACAACGGCCCGTTGGGCGAAGGTTAGAAAGTGTAATAAAGAACCCCTTTTCTGAAAACAGTGCAACTGTCTCGGAAAAGGGGTTTGCTGTTTTTATAATCGTTTTAAAATCGGGTTGCTGGAATAATTCAGCATGGTTTTGAATAAATCCGGATGGATGATTTTCTGCGCTACCGAGGCGATGGTTTCAAATGGAATGTTTTCGGTGTACCATTTTAAACCCAGCGCCAGAATACCGGAGATACAGGCTTCGTAGGTTAAGAGTGCATCCAGACTGGTATCGGGGATTTTCAGCATAGCAAAGAGTTTTTTGCGCAGTGTATCTTTAATTTTCTGCTGGAAGGATGGGTCGCCGTTTGGCCCTAAAAGCACAGCAATCTGGCTTCCGTGTTTTTCTTTAAAATCGGATGCCCATGGCGCCAGTTCTATAAAAGCGCCGCGAAGCAGAATATCTTTATGATCGCTGAAAATGTCCGAAATGAGCTGTTCCCAGTCGTGCAGAATATCTTCTTCGATATATTCCAGAATAGCATAAACGTCCGGGAAATAATAATATAACGTGCTACGGTAAACACCGGTGGCATCGGTAATTTCTTTTACTGAGATTTTTTCAATGGGTTTGGTTAAGTAAAGCTGCCAGAAAGCATCGACTAGAGCAGCTTTGGTCAGAGCGGCTTTTTCTTCCTGTTTATTCATAGCAGATCTCCTCGTTTTTACGACATTTTTAGAAGTTTTGTCGGTTGATAGTAGAAATCGAAATGTATATGATATATTATACGACATTGTGTCGCACAAGACAAGCAGAGAATCCGCAAAGCCTTGCGGCAGCGCGGTTTGACAGAATATAGATATAAATAAAGTGTTAAGAAAATGATGGATTTCTTAACAGAAACATGGTGTGACACCGGAGGTGTTTACACCTATAATATACATCAGTGGAAAGAACGAGAGGACTGATTGAAATGATAGAGAAAGAGACGCAGAATGCAAAAACATCTGGCCAGAAACATGCGCTGCGCCTTGGGATCGACGTTGGGTCCACAACGGTTAAAATAATTGTAATGACGGTACCGGAGCAGAAGGTGCTGTTTACCCGTTATGAGCGTCATCATGCCGAGCAGGGCAAAACCGTGCAGCGTCTTTTAAAGGAAGTGGCAAAGGCGTTTCCGGGCGAAACTTTTCGCGTGGCGATTTGCGGCTCCGGCGGCAAACCGGTGGCAGAGCGTATCGGTGCGTATTATATTCAGGAAGTGGTTGCCAATGCGGCAGCAGTACGGGCCTTATATCCGCAGACCAGAACGGCAATCGAGCTGGGCGGGCAGGATGCCAAAATTATTTTCTTTACCTATGATGAAAACGAAGGGCGTCTGGTAACATCGGATATGCGCATGAACGGCAGCTGTGCCGGCGGTACCGGGGCGTTTATTGATGAGATTGCAGCTATTTTAAAAACACCGGCTGAGGAATTTGAATCCATTGCCTCGCAGGGGAAAACGGTGCATAGTATTTCCGGGCGCTGCGGTGTGTTTGCTAAAACCGATATTCAGACCATTCTGAATGCCGGCGGCAGCCGGGAGGATATTGCGCTGTCGGCGTTTCATGCCATTGCCAAACAGACCATTGGCGGTCTGGCACAGGGGCTGGAACTGAAACCGCCGGTTATTTTTGAAGGCGGGCCGTTAACATTTAACCCGACGCTGATTAAAGTATTTGCAGAACGTCTGAACTTAAAAGACGATGAAATTATCCGTCCGGAACATTCGGATACCATTGTAGCCCATGGTGCAGCCATTGCGGTGGATGAACTGTTTCCAGACGATTCGGAAACAGCTTTTTCGCTGGACGATGCCATTGCGCTGTTAGATGCGCCGATTCAGACCGAGGAATACCATACACAGACAAAACGGTATTTTGAATCGGAAGAGGCATGCATCCAGTGGCGAAAAGCCCATGCTATGCCGGAAGTTGTACAGCTTTCGTTAAAACCGGGCGATGTACTGCCGGTATACATTGGGGTGGATGCCGGCAGCACCACATCCAAACTGGTGCTGATGGATGAGAAGGAGCAGGTTGTTGACCGTTTTTATGCCAATAATCAGGGCGACCCGATTCATGTGGTAAAACAGGGGCTTCTGGAGCTTTATAAAAAATACAGTGATAACGGTATCACACTGCAGGTGCT
This sequence comes from Peptococcaceae bacterium, assembly GCA_036826195.1. Classification (GTDB taxonomy): domain Bacteria; phylum Bacillota; class Peptococcia; order Peptococcales; family Peptococcaceae; genus UBA7185. The sequence goes on from DAISWV010000117.1 coordinate 2,211, forward strand.
GGGTATGGGCACCACCGGCTACGGGGAACTGCTGTTAAACGCAGCCTTCGGCGGCGATTATCATACGGTGGAAACGGTAGCCCATGCAGCGGCAGCCTGCCATTATGAGCCGGATGTATCGTTTATTCTGGATATCGGCGGACAGGATATGAAAGCAATCTGGGTGGCCGATGGCGTAGTTACCAATATTATGCTGAACGAGGCATGCTCTTCGGGCTGCGGCTCGTTTCTGGAAAAATTCGCAGATTCGCTGCACATTCCTGTAACAGAAATTGCCGATGCGGCATTTCGTGCAAAGCGTCCGGCAAGTCTGGGCAGCCGCTGTACCGTATTTATGAACAGCAACATTATTACAGAACAGAAAAACGGCTGCAGTGCCGATGATATTATGGCAGGGCTGTGCCGGTCTATTATTGAAAACGTGTTCACCAAGGTTGTGCGTATCAGCAATACCGCGGTGTTAGGGGAAAAAATTATGGTGCAGGGCGGTACCTTTAAAAATGATGCGGTACTGCGTGCACTGGAACAGTATATTGGAAGCGGCAATGTTATGCGTGCGCCGTATTCCGGTGAAATGGGCGCTATTGGTGCGGCGCTGTTAACAAAACAGAAACGGGAACAGGAAGGTTTCAGTCAGAGCAGCTTTATCGGCTTTGAGGCGCTGAAACAGTTTACCTATGAGCAGAAAAGCGATATGCCTTGTCCGTTCTGTGTAAATCACTGCAGCCGAACTGTGGTGCAGTTTTCAAACGGCGGCAGCTTTGTAACCGGTAACCGCTGTGAACGCGGGGAGATTGTAGGCAATCCGCAGGATGAGGCTGTGCGCAGCCGTGTAAAACAGGTAAAACGCACGAAAGATTCGGTGGCCAATCTGTACGATATTCGTCAGCAGCTCCTGTTTCAGGAGTATACGTATCCGCAGCTTTGTTTAAAACGGAATATTTCCATCGGGCTTCCGCGTGTGCTGTTTAACTGGGAGTATATGCCGTACTGGAAAACCTTCTGGCAGGCGCTGGGCTTTGATGTGGTGCTGTCGGATTTCAGCAGCCGTGATATGTATGAAAACGGCCTGAGTGCTGTATCGTCGGATACGGTCTGCTTCCCGGCCAAACTGGTGCATGGGCATCTGCGCAATCTGGCGGAAAAGAAGGTGGATCGTATCTTCATGCCGTCTATTACAACGATGCCGTCGGAAAATACCGAGAAAACCAGTGAATCCATGTGTGCTGTGGTAAAAGGCTATCCGATTGTTATCCGCAACTCGGATAACCCGGAAGATCACTGGGGTATTCCGTTTGATGCACCGCTGTTTCACTGGCATGAATATGCCGATCGCGACCGTCAGCTGACCCGCTTTATGCATGATACCTTTGGTATTTCGCCTGATTTAACCAGAGCCGCTATGAAAGCCGGTGATGAGGCGCAGAAGCTGTTTATTACCCAGCTCAAAGAAGAAGGACAGAAGGTTCTGGATGAAGTAGAACGCACCGGCCGTTATGCGGTGGTGCTGGCAAGCCGTCCGTATCAGAACGATGCCATCGTCAATCACAATCTGCCGGAAATGTTCACCAGCATGGGGATTCCGGTATTAACAGCCGATTCGCTGCCGGAAGTCAACCAGGTGGATTTACGCATGAGCCGTCTGGATATCGTAAACAATTTCCATGCCCGTATGCTGTCATCCGCTATTCTGGCGGCGCGCAGTCCGCATCTGGAATATGCGCAGGTGGTAAGCTTTGGCTGCGGCCATGATGCGTATCTGTCGGATGAAATTATCCGTTTAATGAATCATATTTCCGGGAAAAACCCGCTGATTCTGAAACTGGATGAAAGTGAGGCGGCAGGTCCGCTGCGTATTCGTGTACGCTCCTTTGTGGAAACTGCCGAGCAGCGTCATCAGAATCGGGCTCAGTATGCCGTACAGGCACTGACCGATCCGTATCCGGTGAAATTTACAAAAGAGATTTTTAATAAAAAAATTGTACTGGTGCCGAATACCTCCCATGCATTCTGCCGGATCATGTCGGCAGCCATGTCCAAACAGGGACTTCGTGCAGTGCCGTTGGAGATTGGCCGTGAAGAGGCCATCCGTCTGGGCAAACAGTATGTGCATAATGATATCTGCTTCCCGGCACAGATTGTAATCGGGGAGGCGCTGGCTGCACTTCGCAGCGGCAAATATAATGTGGATGAAGTGGCAATCGGCATGGGCAAATACATCGGTGACTGCCGTCTGACCCATTATGGCGCACTGTTAAGAAAAGCGCTGGATGATGCTGGCTATCCGCAGGTGCCGATTCTGACCAACGACGATCAGGACTCCCATGAACTGCATCCAGGCTTTAAGATGAGCCTGCCGACAGCGATGAACATCGCCTTTGCCATGCCGGTAATTGATATTCTGGAAGAACTGCTGCGTAAAATCCGGCCGTATGAAGTTGTGCCGGGCAGCACACAGGCCGCCTTTGACCGCTCTATGGATGCCGTGGTGGAAGGGCTTGAAAAAGGCGGTATTTCCGGTATGAAGAAAGCATTCAGCAAAGCTATTGACTGGATGTGTGAGGTAAAATATGACCGCACAAATCTTCGCCCTACCGTACTGATTGTAGGGGAATATCTGCTGAACTTCCATCCGGGTGCCAACCATGATATCGAAGATTATCTGGAAGCCAACGGCTTTGAGATTATTGAGGCGCGTATGGCCGATGTTATCCGCAAAAGCTATTATTATCTGGATATGCAGATTAAAGATTACCAGATAAAAAAATCGTGGAAAGATAAACTCTGGCTGTTTACATCCGATAATATTTTCAATGTGGCGCACAATATGGCTGATAAAATTGCAAGAAAACATCCGCTGTATCAGCCGGCAGCCCGCATTCAGGATTTAGCAAAAGGCAGCAATGATATTCTGCATCACACCTTTGATGCCGGCGAAGCCATTCTGATTCCGGGTG
>DAISWV010000118.1:0-5142 GCA_036826195.1 Peptococcaceae bacterium
CATAACGCACATCCGGTTTGTTAATGCCCATACCGAACGCATTGGTAGCCACTATGATATCCACCTGCTCGTAAATAAATTTCTCCTGATTCTCGTTGCGTTCCCAGTCTTCCATGCCCCCATGATAACGTAGAACCGGAATTCCTGCACGGCGAAGCATGTCCCAGACCTTGTCCACTTCTTTGCGCGTATTACAGTAAATAATTCCGGACTGCCCTCTGTGATTCTTTACAAATTCCAGAAGTTTTTCCTTGCGGCCGCCATCCCGTTCCACCGCCAGAATCAGATTAGAACGGTTAAAACTAGCCCGATATATATTGGGCTGCACCAGCTCCAGTCTGCGAATAATGTCCTCCCGGGTTTCCTGGGTTGCAGTAGCTGTAAAGGCCGCCACAACCGGCCGCTCCGGCAGACTTTTCACAAACTGGCTGATAGCATGATAGCTTGGTCGAAAATCATGCCCCCACTGTGATACACAATGGGCCTCATCCACCGCTACAAGCCGAATATGCTGTTTTCTAAGCAGTGATAAAAAATCTCCGGAACGAAGCCGCTCCGGAGCAATATATAAAATCTGAATCCGCTGTTCCTGAATTTCTGTACGCAGCTGCCGGTACTGCTCCTCATCCAGCATACTGTTCATGCAGGCTGCCCGAATACCTAAACGCACCAGCTGATCAACCTGATCCTTCATAAGTGAAATCAGAGGAGAAATCACAAGGGTAAGACCATCCAGCATCAGGGCAGGAATCTGATAACACAAAGATTTCCCACCGCCTGTAGGCATCACCACAAAGGTATCCCGACCATTTAAAATGGACTCAATTGCTTTTTGCTGAATCGGTTTAAAAGCATGATACCCGTAATATCGTTTCAGCAGTTCCCCGGCTTCTTCCAGCTTATTCATTCGTCTGTTCCTGCTGTGCCGCCAGACGGTCCAGTTCATCCTGCGATACAAATTCCTGACCTAAGGCATCGGCAATCTGTTTTTTTACACGATCTGCCAGCTCTTTTGTATCGGACGCTTTTACTTCCTCTACTGGAATCGGAGGCATGATGGTAACGGTTACATCCGCTTTATGAATCAGATAGCTGTCTCGTTTCAGAACATCCATTGCACCATCAACCGCTACCGGTACAATCATGGCGTTGCCTTTCTGCGCTGCTTTCAGGCTGCCTGCTTTAAATTCCAGGAGCTTGCCATCTCTGCTGCGTGTTCCCTCCGGATACAGTACAATGCAGTGCCCCTGCTGAAGCAGTTTGGCTGCCTGAATAATCGCTGTTAATGCTTTGCGGGCATCGCCGCGAGCAATCAGCACCGCTTTCAGTTCGGTTACCCAGTCACGGAAAAATGGAATTTTTCCTAAATCATCTTTTGCAATAAACCCTGTCGGGCGATCCAGCACAGCCATAATTGCCGGAACATCTATAAAGCTCTGGTGATTAGACACATACAGCACAGCCCCTTCTTTGGGCAGATTTTCTTTGCCGACTACTTTCATATTTGCACCGGTCAGTTTCATAATCCGTTTCGCTACAGCACTGGCCCGGTCATGAATTTTCTGCTGTACAACATCCGCACCCAGTACTTCCTCCTGACTGCGCAGTTTCTGATAATAACCGGCATTGCGAATAACCGCCGCAATAACATAACAATATACCGCAAGTGTTCGAATCAGTATCATATTCTTTTCTCCTTTAAACTCATATTGAGTTCTATTTTAGCATTTTCCCTGCCTGTTGACAACCATCTTCCTTTTTCACCGCACAAAGGCCATGAATTCCTGCCAGACCTTGCCCAGCAGAATCATTTTATGTTAGAATGGAAATAATAGAAACCGATATCCGATTTCATAAAAATGAATTCCAAAATAGTACTTTAACATCAAACAACCGAAAGGATGATACCGTATGGATCCAAGAATAAAAGAACTGGCTTACAATTTAATTAATTACTCCTGTTCGCTGCAGCCGAAAGAAAAAGTAATGATTCACGTATTCGGCAGCTCCGCTTATCCGTTAGCAAAACAGCTTGTAAAAGAAGCATATGCAGCAGGTGCATATCCTTATATACAGCTGGAAGATTACACAATTAATCGGGAACTGATGCTGCAATGCAGTGAAGAACAGCTCCAGCTGAAAGCAGATCTGGAAATGGCTCAGATGAAACAGATGGATGCCTACATCGGGATTCGTGCATCGGATAACATTGCAGAACTTTCTGATGTTCCGCAGGAGCAGTTACAGCTGCATACCGCCATGAATAATGATGTGCTGAACGAACGTGTCAACAATACAAAATGGGTAGTGCTGCGCTATCCGAACAATTCTATGGCACAGCTGGCCAATACCAGTCTGGAGGACTTTGAAGATTTCTATTTCAACGTGTGTAATCTGGACTATGCAAAAATGTCTAGAGCTATGGATAAGCTGGTAGATTTAATGAACCGTACCGACAAGGTGCGCATTACCGGCGAAGGTACTGATTTAACCTTCTCTATTAAAGATATTCCTGCAATTAAATGCGACGGCAAATGCAATATTCCAGACGGCGAAGTCTATACCGCACCAGTACGTGATTCTGTAAACGGTACCATTCGTTACAACACCCCATCGGTATTTCAGGGCTTTACCTACGAAAACATTCAGTTCACCTTTAAAGACGGTAAAATTATCGAAGCAACAGCAAATGATACCGAAAAAATCAATGCTGTGCTGAATATGGATGAAGGCTGCCGCTACCTTGGCGAATTTGCAATTGGTGTTAACCCGTATATCTTAAACCCAATGAAAGATACCCTTTTTGATGAAAAAATCATGGGCAGTATTCATCTGACTCCTGGCCGCTGCTATGAAGATGCTTTTAACGGCAATGATTCCAAAATCCACTGGGATCTGGTGTACATCCAGACACCAGCCTATGGTGGCGGAGATATCTATTTTGATGATGTGCTGATTCGCCGTGACGGTGTATTTGTGCTGGAAGAACTCCAGTGCCTGAATAGTGAAAATCTGAAATAAAGAAAAGGAGCTGCCTATGAAAAAATCTCTGACACTCTTTCTCGTTTCTCTGATTTTTTTATGTTCTATGACTGTTACAGGCTGCGGAAACACTTCTGCTTCCAATACATCCTCCGCGCAGATTAATTATACGGAACAGACATTTTCCTGCATTGATAAACTGACCTCTCTGGATTATGGCGGTTTCTATAAATGCTTTGATAAAGCACTGCAAAAAGAAATTACACAGGCAGATGTGCAAAAAATCTGGAGCGATTTTACCATTCAATATGGAACCTTTGAATATTACCAGACAGATATCACTCTCACAGCAAAAGACGGCTATCAGATTGCAGATGTTCCCTGCCATTTTAAACGCGGTTCGGTAACGGTAAGACTGACCTTTAACAAGCAGGGAGAAATCTGCGGCTTCTTTATTACCGATAACACATCTTCTACCAACAGTATGCAGCTGGCACAAGATACCGAGGTTACCTTCGGTTCCGAAAAATATCCAATCAGCGGAAGCCTGACATTACCAGCAGGAAACGGGCCATTCCCAGCTGTTATTCTGGTACATGGCTCCGGCCCTTCTGACCGTAACGAACAGATTGGTCCGAATCTGCCTTTTATGGATTTGGCCAGTCAGCTATCCGAACAGGGGATTGCGGTGCTTCGCTATGACAAACGCACCTATTTATATGGTGCTCAGATGGCTGAACTGGATAACCTGACCGTGCAGGAGGAAACCATTGACGATGTGGCATTAGCAGTCGAATTTCTGAAAACACGCAATACCATTCAGAGCAGTCAGATTTATATTGCAGGCCACAGCCTGGGCGGTTATCTGCTGCCGCGAATTGCACAGGAAGCTCCGGATGCAGCCGGCTATATTTTCCTGGCAGCTCCGGCCAGACCAATGGAAGATCTGATTTATGAACAAACAGAGTATATTCTCAGTCTTGACAAATCGTTAGATGATGCAAGTAAAAACAAACTGCTGGAACAGACCCTGCAAATGAGAAATAATATCAAATCATTAACAGCTGATTCCACTCTGACAGCTGCTGAGCTGGGCAATGTTCCGGCTAGCTACTGGCTTGATTTACAAAAATATGATCCATTGCACGAAGTACAGACACTAGAAAAACCAATGCTGTTTTTACAGGGCGGAAGAGATTATCAAGTAAGCACTACAGATTATGAACTCTGGCGGGCAGCTATGTTAAACTGTCCGGATGCAGATGTGCATTTTCAGCTGTTTGATAATCTGAATCATCTTTTTATGCCTGGCACTGGCAAAAGCACACCAGCTGAATATCAGCAGAAAAATATTTTCAGTGAAGATGTAAGCAAGGCCATTGCCGGTTTTATAAAACAGCACGGCTAAGAATTATCTATCACTGTATGCAAAATCTGCAAACAAAAGGGCGATGAAGCTTTGGATATATACCAAAGTCTCATCGCCTTTTTTACATACTGCTTATTCTATTTATTCGCCTTCTACCGGCATCGCTCCAGAATAGAACGGACGGCTTGCCTCAAACCATAAATGCGCCAGACGGAAATCCTGTCCGCCATCCATCGTTAAAAACACATCATCAACATCGCCAAGGTTATCGGTAATACTGCGTGCCATATGATAGAATAAAATCCCTTCTGTCCCTTCCTCAAGCGGCAGCGCCTTCAGACTTTTGGAATCAAAATCCACCCACACCTGATTGCCTTCTGTTTTTACTTCATTGATTACTACCGTTTCGCCATACAGGCTGGAAATAATCATCTGATTGTATTCATTTACAATTGTTTCTGCATTAAGCGAATCCTCCGGCACAATCGTCACCATGGTAGTCGTTAAATCGTCCACCGTTTCCACTTCACCAGATACACCCGATGTGCTGCTTTCTGTTTTTTCTGCATCACTGGTTAAATACAGGGTAATATATACGCCATCCTCTTCCAGTGTCTCCAGATTATCCTGTTCTGCCGGCTGTCCGCTGCCTGCTGCACCGCAGCCGCCCAGAAGCAATCCCATAAATACCATACAAAGCAGAATGGCTATTGTTTTTTTCCTGTTTTTATAATTCCGTTTCATGTTTTGTGCCTCCTAATAAAGCTGTCTGTTAAATATTTCTGCAAAAA
>DAISWV010000119.1:0-5102 GCA_036826195.1 Peptococcaceae bacterium
ATCGCTTAAGGTCATCTGGAAACGTTCTTCCTCGGTTTTGATTACTTTTTCAATAAAGCTCAGTTTTTCAGCCAGTTCCGGATAATCTTCGCCCATCAGTTCTACCACTTTTGCACTGAATTTATAGAGGAATGCACCCTCAATGCCCAGAGTTTTACCAAAACGCACTGCACGGCGCAGAATACGGCGCAGTACATAGCCGCGGCCTTCGTTGCTAGGCAGTACGCCATCGCAGATTAAGAAGGTGCAGGAACGTGCATGGTCGGCAATTACACGGAACGGGAAGCCAGCCTGGCCTCTGTCGTAGGTTTTGCCGGAGATTTCTTCTACTTTTTCGATTAATGGATAAATTAAATCGGTATCATAGTTGCTGCTCACATTCTGCATAACCGATGTGATACGTTCCAGACCCATACCGGTATCAATACTTGGACGAGGCAGCGGAGTCATAACACCGTTTTCGTCACGGTTGTACTGCATGAATACCAGATTCCAGATTTCCAGCCAGCGGTCGCAGTCACATACGCCCAGTGCACAGCCATCCGGATGGTTGCAGGCAAATTCCGCACCGCGGTCAATGTGAATTTCACTGCATGGACCGCAAGGGCCTGTTTCGCCCATCTGCCAGAAGTTGTCCTTTTCGCCCAGACGAATAATACGCTCCTCTGGAACTGGAGTCAGTTCACGCCATAAATCGTGCGCTTCATCGTCATCGTTGTAGATGGTAATATATAATTTATCGATTGGCAGCTTCAGTTCTTCGGTTAAGAAGCCCCACGCATTTTTGATAGCATCCCGTTTGAAATAATCGCCAAAGGAGAAGTTCCCCAGCATTTCAAAAAAGGTATGGTGTCTTGCGGTACGACCTACAGTATCCAGGTCATTGTGTTTGCCGCCGGCACGCACACATTTCTGCGATGTGGTTGCGCGGGTGTAATCCCGTTTTTCCAGTCCTAAAAATACGTCTTTGAACTGGTTCATCCCTGCGTTGGTGAACAGCAGAGTCGGATCGTTGTATGGTACTAACGAAGAGCTGGCTACGTGGGTGTGGCCTTTATCTTCAAAGTATTTAATAAACATCTGTCTGATTTGTTTGCCTGTTAACATGGTATTTGCTCCTCCTGCAATTGCAAATCTTTATGGCGGGCAGACTCGCCCGGTAATCCATATGTATCTTTTTATTATAGAATTTCACCGTTTTTTTTTCAACATAAAATCAGCAAAAAAACGCATGAAACAGGAATATTTTTCATGTTTCATGCGTTTTGTTTTTTATATCTGTTATCAATCTTTGCTTATCGTTTTATTATGCTTCTACAAACAGTTCCTGCACGTTGATATCATACTCCGGCAGCTGTTTGGCATAGTAGTCAATCTGATTTAAAATCTCATCCTGTTCGGCTTCCGATAATTCCACCTCAAAGCCGCCTTCGCGAGCCTCCAGATAATCGGCGTACAGTTCATCGCTTAACAGGTCAAATAAATGACGCCCCGATGTCACTGCCAGCGGAATCCATTCCTCGTCTAACTGACCATTCTGGCCATGCACCAGCATATAGCCGAATTTTTCCGAATACGCCACATCTACCAGCGGATGGTCTTTTACAAAATCCGCAAATACATCCAGCACATGTTCTATTTCAAGTTTTTCCTGTTCTGTATACATGACTGCGCCTCCGTTATTATTACTGCAGTTATGGCTGCCTAGATTTCCTGAATAATCGGCAGAATCATTGGTCTGCGGCGTGTTTTTTCATAGAGATACCGGCTCAGCGTATCACGCAGACCGGTTTTCAGACTGGACCAGTCTACAATGTTGCGCTCCAGACTTTTTTCCAGGCTCTGGGTTACCTTTTCCCTTGCACCTGCCATCAGTTCATCGGCCTCCCGCACATACACAAAGCCGCGGGATACAATGTCCGGCCCGGCTGCAATGGTGCGTGTCTCCCGATCCAGAGTAACAACTACAATCAGAATACCGTCCTGTGACAGCTGTTTGCGATCCCGGAGCACGATGTTGCCCACATCACCCACGCCCAGACCGTCAATCAGTACACGGCCAGCCTGCACCTTGCCGGTGATGGCGCCCTGGAATTCGTTTAATTCAATGACACTGCCGTTTTCGGCAATAAACACATTTTCTTCCGGTATACCCACTTCCACAGCCAGCTGTTTATGCTTCACCAGCATGCGATACTCGCCGTGTGCCGGAATAAAATATTTCGGTTTTACTAAATTCAGCATCATTTTCAGTTCTTCACGGCAGGCATGCCCGGAGGTATGCACCCCGTTCGCAGAACCGGAAATAACTCTCGCACCTAACCGGTACAGCATATCAATAACACGCGCTACCAGTTTTTCGTTCCCTGGAATTGGAGATGCCGATAAAATGACGGTGTCCCCTTCCTCGATTTTTACCTGACGGTGATCCGACATTGCCATACGGGTTAACGCCGACATCGGCTCACCCTGACTGCCGGTGGTCAACAGCACCACTTCACTGCGCGGATAGTGATTCAGTTCATCCAGCTCAATGATTGTACCTGCCGGCACATCCAGATAGCCCATCTCCTGTGCCACATTGGCGATATTCACCATACTGCGGCCGGCAATGGCAACTTTGCGTCCGTAATGGCAGGCCGCATTGATAACCTGCTGGATACGATGCACATTAGATGCAAAGGTTGCAATAATAATCCGCTCTTTTGCCGTACGGAAAATATGATCGAAATTCTCCCCGACGGATTTTTCCGAAGCACTGTAGCCAGGCCGCTCCACATTGGTACTGTCCGACAGGAACGCCAGAACGCCCTTATTCCCCAGCTCCGCAATCCGCTGATAGTCCATACCGTAACCATCAACCGGTGTTTGGTCAAATTTAAAGTCGCCGGAGTGCAGAATAATCCCGTATGGTGTGTGCACGGCAACCGCTACCGAGTCCGGAATACTGTGGCAGGTTCGAATCAGTTCCACGCGGAAAGAGCCCACCTTGAACTCCTGACGCGGTTTCACCACATGTAATCGCGGATTCGATACAAATGTTGCTTCTTTCAGTTTTGTTTCAATCAGACCGATAGTCAGCTTCATGCTGTAGACCGGAACGTTGATTTCGCGCAAAAGATATGGAAGAGCGCCAATATGGTCTTCATGCCCGTGCGTAATTACGACCCCTTTTACCATATCTCTGTTTTCCAGCAGATAGCTGATATCCTGAATAACGATATCGATGCCCAGCAGTTCCTCGTCCGGGAACAGCAGCCCGGCATCAATAATTAAAATTTCATCATCGCATTTGATGGCTGTCATATTTTTCCCGATTTCTCCTAAGCCGCCCAAAGGAATAATACTGACACCATCCTGTTTTCTAGTCTTTATGACCGTAACCTCCTTCTTATAAAATATTTTATGTTTCCGACCAAACCAACTCTTATATTATATCCTATTTTACATAAAAAAACAACCCGGACAGGAAAAAAATGCAATTTATATTTCACACGTCTACTCTCGATTATCGTTCCTTCACAACTCTAATATGTAAAAGCAGAATTATGCAATCTGTGAACAGCGAATTCGAAAACCAGATGGACATTGACGAAGGATGTTACGCTGAGACGGATTTATGAATCCGTCAGAAGCGAACAGCCAAGGAAATGTCCAGATATTTGAGGAGAGCTGTAAAGCAGATGCAAATTCTGCTTTTGCATGCCGCTTATTCATAAAACAGAAAGGCTGCCTGCGTATTTATACAGACAGCCAAAAAATCAATCTCTATTCCGTTTACGTTATCTATGGTCTTATGTTGCCGCCTCTACAATTACCAGACGCGCATTGTCTCCCCGCAGGTCGGCCAGTTCCACCTTGAGCCCCTTAGGCACAAAGGATACTCCGGTTATCTGTTCGTCGGCACTGCTCTGGTAGAGCACCATATCTTTTTTGTTGCACACTTTTGACGGTTCCTTCTCTGCGGCATAATCCAGCACATACACCAGTGTATCGAGGTCATCGTTCTGCCAGATAAACTGTTTGCCGTACTGCTCATACACATAGAGATCACGTACCACATCGTACACCGCAAAATAATAATCCTGACTTTTCGTTCCGCTAATTTCACAAAGCACTGCAATTTTATTTTTTTCCAGCCATCGGCAGCTTGCAATGGTCTGTATAAATTCATTTCTATCGTACAGATTCACGGTTTTCCCGGCGGCCGATACCGCTGTTCCATTAATGCTGATACCCTCATCCACAGCCGGTTTTTCTGCTTTATCGTCACTCGCCTGCTGGCTCTCTTGCGGTGTTTGTGTTTCCTGCCCGTTATCCGGTGCAGGCGTGTCGGCTCCGCAGCCGGAAACAACAGCCGCCAGCAATCCGCTCAGAAACAGAATGGTCAGGAGTCTTTTCCATTTTGTCTGCATTCGCGCACCCCTTTTCCCATACCGGACGACAGACTTTTAATTATCTGACAGTTCCTGATGCCAGTAAGCTGTCTGCGGGTCGTTTGCTACATCCGCAAACCGCGCCAGCACGTTGCCGTATTTGAATGCATAACTGAAATACAGATAAATATCGTTTTTGCCAACCGCATTCGGTCGTAAAATCACTTTATCCGGATAGAACATATAGCTGTAATCCGCATCGCGCCAGGTGATTTCCAGCCCGTCGATAACCAGACTCACGCGGCCCCATTCTCCGATTTTAATATCCGAGAGCATACCGCGGCCGGTCTGCACCTGCCCGTATTTGAAGCCCAGTGTATAATCCCATTTTCCTAAGAACAGCGAAAAATGCTCCAGCAGAAAACGACATGGCAGGCTTACTTCCTCCTGCAGACGGCGTTCAGTTGCAATCTTCTCTTTTAAGGTTATCAGCCGGCAGTAATACGACGAACTGTCGTTATAGCCCGGCAGCCCTTCGGCCTGTTTCAGGCACTGTTCAATATCCTCGCAGATCAGCAGCAGTTTCTGATCCAGTTCGGCTCTCTGCTGTTCCATAAATATCCGCCTCCTAGTTTATGCTATTTACATGTATCGTCTTTTAACGTGTTGCACTTTCCAGTGTGTTTTTCATTAACATGGTGATGGTCATAGGGCCTACGCCGCCCG
>DAISWV010000120.1:0-5090 GCA_036826195.1 Peptococcaceae bacterium
TCGTTACAGAATATGTTTGAAGCAGTAGGCGAATCTCTGCAGAACCGTTTCCCGAAACTGAAACGCGGTCATGTTTTAGTGCTGTTAGCCGTTGTATGTTTAGGTTTTGGTCTGCATATGGAACCAATCTTCAACTGGGGTCCATGGATGGATATCGTTTCGATCTATATCATCCCAATCGGTGCAACACTGGGCGCTATCTCCTGGTTCTGGATTATGAAAAAAGAAGACTTGCTGGATGAAATCAACAAAGGCGTAGCCAAACCACACGGTACACTCTGGCATAATGCCGGTCGTTTCTTATATGTATCCTGCGCTCTGATTTTATGCCTGATTGCTTTATTTATGAAAGTAGCATTCTAAAACAAATAAAATATTTAACCTATAATGAAATGGAGCCTATCCAATAAGGATTCGGCTCCATTTTTAATTATCGTGCATCAATCGTAGAGATCCCGATAGTCATTTCATCCAATACATCCAGTAAAATTTTTACAGTGTCCAGCGATGTCAGCAGAGTAATATTATTCTGAATAGCACATTTTCGAATAGTCACACCATCTTCATAGTGCACATCAGAGAAAATCGCCCTTGTATTGATAACATAACTGATATAACCTGCCTGAATGGCTTCCAGAATCTCCTCGCTTCCCTCACTGAGTTTACGCAGCACTCTGGTATGAATCCCATGTTCTTTTAAATAATTTGCTGTCCCGACTGTCGCTTCAATATTGAAACCCATATCATAAAAGCGTTTCACAAGCGGCAATACTGCTTCCTTATCTTCATCGGCCACAGTCACAAGTACAGTTCCGTAATTCTGCATGCGCATACCAGCCGCTACCATCGCTTTGTACATGGCACGATGAAATACCCGGTCATAACCGATGGCCTCCCCAGTAGATTTCATTTCCGGCGAAAGACAGGAATCCATTCCCTGCAATTTATAAAACGAAAAGACCGGTACCTTTACATACCATCTGGATTTTTCCTGCGGATATCGAACTTGAATCCCCTGTTCGCGCAGCGATACACCCAGCATAACCCTTGTAGCAATATCCGCAAGACTGAACCCGGAAGCCTTTGATATAAACGGAACCGTTCTTGATGAACGCGGATTCACTTCAATAATATAGACATCATCCTTTTCATCCACAATGAACTGAATGTTGAACAGCCCGCAAATTCCAATTGCCATTCCAAGCTGTTCTGTATAATGCAGAATCGTTTCCTTTACCTGTTCCGAAAGACTGTATGGCGGATATACACTGATAGAATCCCCGGAATGGACACCAGTTCGTTCCACCAGCTGCATAATGCCAGGTATAAAAATCTGAGAGCCGTCACATACGGCATCCACCTCGACCTCTTTGCCGCAAATATACTTATCCACCAGAACCGGTTTTTCATCTGATATCTCAACAGCGGTTTTCAGATAGTGCTGCAGCTGCTCTTCTTTTGCAACAATCTGCATGGCCCGGCCGCCCAGAACAAAACTTGGACGCACTAAAACCGGATATCCAATTTCCTGTGCCGCTTTCAGCCCTTCTTCAATACTGGTTACAGCTTTACCCTTAGGCTGCGGAATGTGTTCGGCAGAAAGGAGCTTTTCAAAATCCTCCCTGTTTTCTGCCCGCCGAATTGCCTCACAGCCAGTACCAATAATCTTCACGCCTCGCTGATGAAGCTGCTCCGCCAGATTAATTGCAGTCTGTCCTCCCAGTGTTACAATCACACCATCTGGATGTTCCAGTTCGATGATATTCATAACATCCTCTACGCAAAGCGGTTCAAAATACAATTTATCCGAACAGGTGTAATCAGTCGATACCGTTTCCGGATTATTATTGATAATAATTGCCTCATAACCGGCGTCTCTGATTGTCTGAACGGCATGCACAGTCGAATAATCAAACTCTACGCCCTGTCCAATACGAATTGGACCAGAACCCAGAACGATAATTTTTTTATTCTGTGAGACAATGGATTCATTCTCATCCTCATAAGTGGCATAAAAATAAGGAATATAACTGCTGAATTCCGATGCGCAGGAGTCAATCATTTTATATACCGGTACAATTCCTGCTTTTCGACGAATTGCATACAGCTCTGTTTCTTTCATTTTCCAGAGCTGTGCAATATAATAATCAGAAAATCCCATCTTCTTCGCTGCTTTCAAAGTCCCATAATCAAGATAACAACTGCGAAGCTGTTCTTCCATAAGAACGATATTTCGAATTTTGCTGATAAAAAAGCGGTCGATCCCGGTAAGTTCTGTTATTTTGTTCTGACACAAAGTAGAAGGATCACGCCGTATAATCTCAGTTATTGCATAAATCCGATCATCAGTACCGACACAAATATAAGAAAACAATTCCTCTTCCGACATCGTATCAAATTTAGGATGATAGAGATGAACTCGCCCTGTTTCCAGCGAGCGAACCGCTTTCAGCAAGCTCTCCTCAAAAGTACGGCCTACACTCATGACCTCGCCGGTAGCTTTCATCTGTGTACTTAATGCATTGCTTGCATCTGCAAATTTATCGAACGGAAATCGTGGCATTTTTGTTACCACATAATCCAGCGACGGCTCAAAAGAGGCCGGTGTATTTGCAAGAGCTATCTCGTCAAGCCGCATACCAATTCCAATTTTAGCCGATACACGCGCAATAGGATATCCGCTAGCCTTGGATGCCAGCGCAGAAGAACGAGACACCCGTGGATTTACTTCAATTAAATAATACTGAAAAGAATGAGGATCCAGAGCAAACTGCACATTGCATCCGCCCTCAATCTTCAGTGCCCGAATAATTTTCAGTGCACTG
Organism: Peptococcaceae bacterium; assembly: GCA_036826195.1. GTDB lineage: Bacteria > Bacillota > Peptococcia > Peptococcales > Peptococcaceae > UBA7185. The sequence continues at coordinate 2,826 of DAISWV010000120.1, forward strand.
TCTCTCAACATCTGATATTCCCGGTTGGTAAGAGTCTGCGATGGGCAGACTACAATGGAATCCCCGGTGTGAATTCCTACCGGATCCAGATTCTCCATATTACAGATGGTAATGGCCGTATCATTGGTATCCCGCATAACCTCATATTCAATTTCTTTATAGCCCTTTATGCTTTTCTCTACCAAAACCTGATGCACTGGTGAAAGCGCCAGCCCGTTTTTCAGCAACACAAAACATTCCTCTGCATTATCAGCAAATCCTCCACCAGTTCCTCCAAGCGTAAATGCAGGACGAAGCACAACCGGATACCCGATTTTTTCTGCAATTGCAAGTCCTTCCTCTACATTGGAGGCGATATCGGATGGTAGAACCGGCTCACCTAGTTCTTTACATAATTCTTTGAACTGTTCCCTGTCTTCTGCTCGCTCGATACTGCTGCTTTTTGTTCCCAGAAGCTCCACATGACACTCGGCTAAAATACCTTTCTTCTCCAGCTGTATTGCCAGATTCAATCCTGTCTGACCACCGATTCCCGGAAGAATCGCATCCGGTCGTTCACGCCTGATAATCCGGGCCAGATATTCCAGTGTCAGCGGCTCCATATATACTTTGTCTGCAATGGATGTATCGGTCATAATAGTTGCAGGATTCGAGTTAACCAGTACCACTTTATAACCTTCTTCTTTTAAAGCAAGACATGCCTGTGTTCCAGCGTAATCAAATTCCGCTGCCTGACCAATTACAATAGGGCCGGAGCCAATCACAAGAATTTTATAAATGTCAGTTCGTTTTGGCATGGCGTTGTTCCTCCTCCATCAGTTTTATAAAACGGTCAAACAGGTAGGCACTGTCCTGAGGTCCAGGAGCACTTTCCGGATGGTATTGTACACTAAAAATCCGGTCCTTTTCACATTTCAGCCCTTCAACAGTATTGTCTAACAGATTGATATGTGTTACACAGAGGTTCGTGTTTTTCAGGCTGTCTGCATCTACCGCATAAGAATGATTCTGTGATGTAATTTCCAATCGCCCTGTTTCAAGCTGTTTTACCGGATGATTTCCACCCCGGTGGCCGAATTTCAGCTTATAGGTACTAGCGCCATAGGCCAGTGCAATAATCTGATGCCCCAGACAGATTCCAAAAATCGGATATCTTCCTTTAAGCCTTCTAACCGTTTCAATAACCGGCAATACATCCATCGGGTCACCTGGACCGTTGGAAAGAAAAATTCCATCCGGTTGCAGAGATGCAATTTCATCCGCGCTGGTATTCCATGGCACTACAGTAATCCCGCAGCCTCTCTTTTTCAGTGAACGCAGAATATTATGTTTGATTCCACAGTCTACGGCTACCACATGAAAGCGTTCCGGCAAATCATCCTGCTGCTCCGAACTGCTGTAACTCCAGATTTCTTTTGAGCTGACACGGGAAACCGCATCATGAGGCAGTTCTGTTTCTTGCAAAATGGAAAGCCCGTCCTCCAGTACTGTATCAATACCGGTTATCAGAACTTTACGACTTCCCAGTTCCCGAACAGAACGGGTTACTTTTCTGGTATCAATTCCATAAATACCGGGAATCCCGTATTTTTTCATGACATCTGATAAAGAAGCAACGCTTCGGAAATTTGAAGGCTCATCATTATATTCCCGCACAATCAAACCGCCGATAGTCGGAAAACAGGTTTCATAGTCCTCCTCTGCCATGCCGTAATTGCCGATTAACGGATATGTCAGCACCACAGCCTGATTCGTATAAGACGGGTCAGACAGAATCTCCTGATATCCTGTCATAGAAGTGTTAAATACAATCTCACATACACAGTCCCGGTCGGCACCAAATCCATAACCAGAATATTCACTTCCATCTTCCAGAATAATCTTCTTATTATACTGCATATTCTGTGCCTCTCTTTCTCTCCCCTGCTAATCAATCTCTGAAAGCTTCTGTTCAAATTTATTTTTTCCTGTCTCCACTGCAATTTCCGTCGGATAACAACCATCAAAACATGCACTGCAGATTCCTCGTCCTCCACTTAACTCTAAAAGTGTTTCCAGCGGCAGATAACCAAGGCTGTCCACCCCGATTTTCTCTTTTATCTCCTCGACACTGTGTGTATAAGCAATCAGATTTTCGCTGGAATCAATGTCAGTTCCATAATAACATGGATATAAAAATGGTGGCGCGGAAATCCGCATATGAATCTCTTTTGCACCGGCTTCCTGTAATAGTTTTACAATTTACGCGCTTGTTGTGCCTCGTAC
>DAISWV010000121.1:0-5057 GCA_036826195.1 Peptococcaceae bacterium
CCACACTGACCACCGTTCTGGCAATGATTCCAATGCTTCTGGCAAGCGGTGAAGGCTCCGAGGTATGGAAGCCGATGGCGGCAACCGTTATTTTTGGTTTAAGCTGCTCCACCATTATCAGCTTACTGGTAATTCCGATTCTGTATGAAAAATTTGAAAGTCTGCCGCGGAAAATCCGTCGTAAGATTATGAAAAACAATCCGGAAGAAGAACACCAGGCTGCAATGCAGGCTTTAGAAGAAGGCTGCTGGCATGACTGGGAAGAACTGCAGGCACAGCTGGAAGCGGAAAAGAAACTGGAAGAAGAACACGGAAGAGGTTAAACAGAATATAAAAAGGTTCTGCCGGTATTCGAAACGGGATATCGGCAGAACTCTGATATATGAGGGATTCTTATGGTGGAAAAAGCAAATAAGCGAGAATTGATTTTAGCCGCCGCCCGGGAGACTTTTGGTGAAAAAGGATATCACAATACCACATCAGAAGAGATTGCAAAAAAAGCTGGTGTTGGCAAAGGCACCATTTATCAGTATTTTGACAGTAAACATGATATTTTTCTGCAGATGCATATGCAGTATCTGAAACAGTACAGCGAAAATGTTACAGCACTGATTCGGGAAGACAGCACCTTTGAGGAAAATCTTCGCCGAATTATCCGGTATCATCTGGATAATCTGCAGGACCTGATGCAATTCGGTGCACAGTTTATGTCTAAAATGCAGACAGATGAAACAGGATGTGCCGAAAACTGTGCCATGATGGAAGAAATCGAAAAACAGCTTGGCGCAGAACAGTATAAACTGCTGGATGTGGCAAAACAGCGCGGTGAAATCATAGATGTAGATGCGCAGCTGGTATTAACCTGTTTCAGCGGTATGTTTGTGGGTATTGCGCACATGGTGGGTATGCGTGAGCTCTCTGCTGCAGAAAAGCAGCAGATGGAGGAATCGCTGATTCAGATTGTGCTGCACGGGATGGCAAAATAATCGCAACAGAATAAGTAAAAACAGAATAAACAGAAACACCGCTTTGCAGATATCCTGCGAGGCGGTGTTTTTTTGCGGTACGTTGTGTAAAAACACCGAATTCGATACAATGTATCTTACAGCATATCTTTTCTGGAAAAAATCTGCTATAATAAAATATTAATGATAAATTCAAGAAAAAGGTGTGGCCGATGAAACAGGTATGGCAGACCATTGAAAAATTTCATATGCTGGAAGAAGGAGACCGTGTGCTGGCTGGCGTATCCGGCGGACCGGATTCTATAGCGCTGCTGCATATTCTGGAGGCATACAGAGCATCCTGCAGTTTTGAGCTGTTTGTGGCGCATGTTAATCACAAGTTGCGACCGGAGGCCGGGATTGAGGCCATGTATGTACAGAAGCTCTGTGAACAGAAACAGATTCCATTCCGGCTGTTTCAGGCGGATGTGGCCGAATATGCCCGGAAACACGGGATGAGCCTGGAACAGGCAGGCCATGAGGTGCGGCATGCATGTTTTCGGACTGCTGCAAAAGACTGGCAGATTACAAAACTGGCACTGGGCCATCATGCGGATGACCGGGCGGAAAGTGTGATTCTGCATCTATTGCAGGGCTGCGGACTGGACGGTTTAACAGCTATGCCGCCGAAGGACGGCTGGCTGATTCGGCCTTTTGCTTTTGTGCAGAAAGCCGACCTGCTGCAATACTGCCGGCAGCAAGGGCTGCAGTATTTTACCGATGCAACCAATCTGGAGCCGGGCTGTCTGCGTAACCAGATACGGCTTGAAGTGCTTCCGCAGTTAAAGAGCTATCAGCCGCAGATAGCCGATATGCTGTTGCGAATGCAGGAAAGCTGCGGAGAGGATGCGGCCTATCTGAAACAGTGCACCGCAGAGCTCTGGAAGCAGCACGGTAGCACAGAAAATCATCGGGCGGTATTTCCGGCGGATGTGCTGCAGAGGCAGCATATTGCTATGCAGCGGAGAATTCTGCGATATCTTTACCGGCAGGTTCGCGGAAGTGAACAGAATCTTTCCTTTCGGCAGACGGAGCAGATGCGGCAGATTGCCATGGAACAGGCAGGCAGCAAAGAGCTTCATCTGGCAGATGGCCTTCTTTTTATACGGGAATATAATCAGCTGTGTATTTTGAAGAAACCTGCCGAAACAGGGGAATATTATTACGTATGGGATGCAGAAGCAGATCTGGAGGTGCCGGAGGCAGGCTGTGTATTTATGGCTGGAAACGGTGCAGATATCGGGGATGGAATCTATATAGATGTGGACGCTGAACGGATTTCCAGGCCGTTAAGTATTCGAAACCGCAGGCCGGGTGATGTACTGGCGATGCCTTTTGGCCATAAAAAGCTGAAAGCCTTTTTTATCGATAAAAAAATACCGGCGGCTCAGCGCGACCAGATTCCCGTTGTGCTTTCCGGCTCAGAAATTATCTGGATTCCGGGTTATTACGTGGCGGATTGTGTCAGAATAACCGGTGAAACAGGGCGAATCTGCCGATTCTCCTGTAAATCTCACAGGTTTTCGTAAATATCTCAGAATCAGAAAAGGATTTTTTAAAAATAACGAGGAAAAAAACTGCTAGAATTGATTTTGATGTATCTTACAGGAGAGTCTGTGGGATTTGCGTCTGAATAGATGTAAGGAGGAGTAACATTGAATAATAGAGGAATGCGAACAGTTGCGATATATATGGTAATCGTGCTGCTTGCCATGACATTTGTGCGGCTGGGCGAGCCGGCGGAACAGCAGGAGATTACGGTTACAGAAATCGCCAACTATACACAGCTGATGCAGGATGTAGAGAGCGATAAAATTGCAAAAGTGGCAATCACAACAACTGACCATACCCAGACGGTAGAAGGGGAACTGAAAGACGGCAGTGTATTTAAAGGCGTTGTCATTCCGACAGCCAATGCCGATGAAACCCTGGCTACCATGAAAGAACACGGGGTGGAAGTGGAACAGAAAGAAACACCGCAGCCGTCTATGTTAGTAACGGTGCTGACATCGCTGCTTCCGATTCTGCTGATGGCCGGGTTGTTGATTTTTATTATGCAGCAGAGCCAGGGCGGTGGCGGCAAAGTGATGCAGTTCAGCAAAAGCAAAGCCAAAGTCACCATCGATGAAAAAAATAAAGTTACCTTTAACGATGTGGCCGGTGCCGACGAAGTAAAAGAAGAACTGCAGGAGATTGTAGAATTCCTGAAGGCGCCGAAAAAATTCAACGACATTGGTGCAAAAATTCCAAAAGGCGTGCTGCTGTATGGCCCTCCGGGTACCGGTAAAACTCTGCTGGCCCGTGCTGTTGCAGGGGAGGCCGGCGTTGCCTTCTTCAGTATCAGCGGTTCGGACTTCGTGGAAATGTTTGTAGGGGTCGGGGCATCCCGTGTGCGCGATCTGTTTGACCAGGCCAAAAAAAATGCGCCATGTATCATCTTTATTGACGAAATTGACGCGGTAGGCCGTCAGCGCGGTGCCGGTGTAGGCGGCGGGCATGATGAACGCGAACAGACATTAAACCAGCTGCTGGTTGAAATGGATGGTTTCAACAGCAACGAAGGCATTATTATTTTAGCAGCAACCAACCGTCCGGATATTCTGGACCCGGCACTTCTGCGTCCAGGCCGTTTTGACCGTCAGGTAACGGTAGACCGTCCGGATGTAAAAGGCCGTGAGGAAATCTTAAAAGTACATGTACGCAAAACACCGCTGGCAAGCGATGTAGATTTAGCCGTTATTGCAAAACAGACTGCCGGCTTTACCGGTGCGGATTTAGCCAACCTGGTAAACGAGGCGGCATTGCTGGCAGCTCGCCTTGGCCTTAAAAAAGTAGGCCAGCTGCAGCTGGAACAGTCCATTGAACGTGTAATCGCAGGGCCAGAGAAAAAATCCCGCGCTGCTATGAGCGAATACGAAAAAAATCTGGTATCCTACCACGAGGCCGGGCATGCGCTGTGCGGCTACTTACTGCCGGAATGTGACCCTGTGCATAAGGTATCCATCATTCCGCGCGGCCGGGCAGGCGGCTATACACTGCTGCTGCCTACCGAAGACCGCAACTACATGACACGCACCCACTTAAAACAGCAGATTATTATGATGCTGGGCGGCCGTGTGGCTGAGGAAATTGTACTGCACGAAATCAGTACCGGCGCTTCCAACGATATTGAACGCGCAACCGGCACGATTCGCCGTATGATTACCGAGTGGGGGATGAGTGATGAACTGGGCACCATCACCTTCGGCAACAACAATGGTGAACAGGTATTTCTGGGCCGTGATTTAGGCCGTGACCGCAACTACAGTGAAGCGGTAGCCTACTCCATCGACAAAGAAGTAAAACGTATGATGGATGAATGTCATGCCGAAGCAACCCGCCTGTTAACCGATAATCTGGATAAACTGACCCTGATTGCAGAAACCTTAAAAGTGCGCGAAGTCATCCAGGCAGATGAATTTATCGCTCTGATGGAAGGCCGTTCCTTAGACGAACTGGACCGCCAGAGAGACGAACTTTTACAGGAACAGAAAGGGATAGCTTCTCCAGAAGCAGCAGAAGAAGCGAAAGCACCTGTTACAGAGGATGCTGTTTTGGCAGAGCCGTCTGCAGAAGCTGCAGAATCAGCTGAAACCGTTCAGGCGGAGGCATCTGTACCAGCAGAACCTGCAGAGGAACCAATCGCTCCAGAAGCAAAAATAACACCGGAAGAAGAAAATAAATAAACGAGATAAAGAAAAACTGCTTTATGCGTTATGCATAGAGCAGTTTTTTTATGACTGAAAAAAGCTGGTAGATAGTGATAGATATAGAAGTACCTTTTTGGTATGGCTGTATAACAGAGAATACCTGCAAACACCTCTTTACAGGTAATTGTGCTTCGCTGATTCTACAAACGCTTATATATTTATAATATTATAAAACATTAATAAAACACTAAAACATAAAAACATAGTAAAACACTAAAACATGAAAACATAGTAAAACATCATAAAACATTAAAAAACATGATAAACACTGAAAACATGATAAACATAAAGCGTGTCATCTCGA